>VBPB01000111.1:11480-17260 GCA_005893365.1 Candidatus Eiseniibacteriota bacterium | reverse complement strand
GACCGGCTGGGGTGGGAACACGTCCGCCAGACCGCCGCGCTCGACACCGACCACCTGCCGGCGTCGTTCGACCGCGCTTACGTCTACCTCCATACCTACGCCGACGGGCCCAACGACACCAAGCCGACCGCCAAGGCGGCCATCCTCGACGACATCAACAACCAGGGCGTGATCCTGTGGAACTACATCGGCCACGGGAGCCCGCTCAAGATCGCCGATGAATCGGTGCTGCTCGAATCCGACGCCGGGACGCTGGTCAACGCCGGCCGGCCGGGCGTGTTCGTCTCGGCCTCCTGCGACGTCGGCAAGTACCACGACCCGAGCCAGACCAGCCTGGGCGAGCGGTTGGTGATGAATCCCAACGGGGGCTGCGTCGCGGTGGTCTCGGCCACCGAGGAGGCGTTCAGCGGCCAGAACGCGACGCTGAACCAGAGCTTCTACGACCAGATCTTCAAACGCGACACGACCACGACGGCCTCGACCTACGGGAAGTACTACGTCGGCGTGAGCGAGGCGCTGCTCAAGGCCAAGACCGGCGACGTGAACGGGCAGAAGTACCAGGTGATGGGGGACGCGGGCACCAGCTTGGCACTGCCCCGCCTGTGGCTCGACCTCGCGCTGCGGGACACGAACGGTGCTCCGATCGACACGCTGCGGCGCGGCCAGCGGGTGCGCTTCGACGGCCACGTCCTCGACCGCCCCGGGGGGGCGATCCTGCCGTTCACGGGTGCCGCCGCGATCCTCAGCGAGGACTCGGCGCCGATCGACTCGACGTTCCCCTGCCCCTGGTGCCCCACGGCGCCGTACTTCTACCCCTTCCGCGCCGCGCCGATGTTCCGGGGTGACGCCCGCATCACCGCCGGGGCGGTGGCGGGCGAGTTCATCGTGCCGCTCGACGCCACGCTGGGGCCGCGCGGGCGGTTGCGGGCCTACGCCGACGGGGCCGCGGCCGGGATCGCCTCCTCGATCGACGGGGTCGGGAGCCAGCCGTTCGTGCTGGTCTCGGGCACCGGGGCCTCGGACGACCAGGAAGGACCCAAGATCGCGCTCTCGTTCACCGGCGGCTCGACCTCGGTGCGCCCCGACGCGCTGCTGCGGGTCGACCTGTTCGACGAGAGCGGCATCCTGATCACCGGACACAC
This sequence comes from Candidatus Eiseniibacteriota bacterium, assembly GCA_005893365.1. Lineage (GTDB taxonomy): Bacteria > Eisenbacteria > RBG-16-71-46 > RBG-16-71-46 > RBG-16-71-46 > WS-11. Next base: position 16,118 of record VBPB01000111.1, on the reverse strand, counting down.
GGCCCAGAACGGCATCATCGTCACCATGGATGGGAACTCGAACACCCGCGCCGACATCACCCCGTCGTTCCGATCCTCGGCGGACTCGTATCGGGGCGGCTCGGCGAGCTTCCGGCTGCCCGGGCTCCCCGCAGGTCCCCATCAGATCAGCGTCAGCGCTGCCGATAACCTGGCGTCGGGCATCAACGCCGCCCGACACCGCGCGAGCGGCACCATCGCCTTCGAGGTCAGCGACACGCCGCCGCTGTCGATCCGGCGGGCGTTCCTGTTCCCCGATCCGACGCGCTCCGGCGGCCCGGGCGGCGGCGGGCAGTTCGTCATCGATGCGCCGGGGGACTCGGTCAACATCCTGCTCCACATCTATAGTGTGTCCGGGCGTCTCATCCGGACGCTCAAGGCGTTCGGGAGGTTGGGCCAGGTGCAGATCCCCTGGGACGGGCGGGATGCCGAGGGCGACCGGCTGGCGAACGGGGTCTACCTGTTCCACGTCCAGGCCAACGTGCGGGACCCGGACGGGAGCAGCAGTGCCCGGTCCCGGGCCATCGGGGACGGGCGTTTCGTCATCGTCGGGCGGTAGCGGCCGGGAGGCTCATGCAAAGTGCGCCATGGGGTTGCGCCACGGCCCGGCCCGGAAAAAACCTTGAAGCAGGCTTTCGGGTCTCGGTGTAGTATCCCTGTCTCGCACTCCCAAAGGGGGGTGTCTCGCGTTTCTGGAGGAGTTTCATGCGACATACTCTTCGTCTGGCAGCCATCTTGCTGGGGCTTTCGTTCGCGGTCAACGCCTGGGCACAGGGGACCGCCCGCTCGCTCGACATCCAGCCCGGAGCCCGGCAGGTCGCCATGGGCGCGGCGGGCGTGGCGCTCGCCGATGATCCCACTGGCGTGGCGTGGTGGAATCCGGCGGTCCTGGGATTCGTCGGGCGGCCCGCGGTCGAGCTGACCTACTCGCAGCTGGTCCCCGGCCTCGCCGATGACGTCACCTACAACTTCATGAACTACATCCAGCCGGTGCAGGGGTGGGGCTCGTTCGGTGTCGGGCTGCTGTACCTGTCCTACGGGAACATCGACCTCACCAACGGTTCCGGCGTCCAGGTCGGCAACTACACCCCGCACGAGGTCTCGCCGGCGCTCTACTACGGCACCCAGATCCTGCCCGACTTCGCGGTCGGCGCGTCGGTCAAGTACGTGCGCGTCGATCTCGCTCCCAGTTCCTACCAGGGCACCGGCTCCACGTTCGGTTTCGACTTGGGCGCCCTCTACAAGATCCCGGCGGCGCGGCTCAACTTCGGCATGAACGTGCAGAACCTGGGACCGTCGCTCGCCTTCATCGACGAGGACAAGGCCGACCCGCTCAGCCGGAACCTCAAGATCGGCGCGGCGTGGGTGCCGATCACCCGCAAGGACTTCACGGTGACGCTGGTCGAGGACTTCAATCAGTCGCTGGTGCCGGGAAGCAGCACGTTCCGGACCTACAACCACGGCGCCGAGGTCGCGGTCATCCAGCGGCTCGCCGGCCGCATCGGCTGGGTCTCCGACCCGTCCGGCGACATCAGCGGCCTGAGCTACGGTCTGGGCGTCTCGCTGAGCAACCTGGTCCTCGACTGGGGCAGCATGCCCCAGGCCCGCACGCTTCCCACCGTCACCCGCATCACACTCGGCTACCGTTTCTAGTCGTCCTTCCCGGGGTCCAAGGTCTGGATTTGCGCGGACACGCCCTCGCAGTCGCCATCGCCGTCAGCGTGTCACTGGCCGGAGGCTTCGCGACCGACGCCTCCGGCCAACTCGTTGTCCGGCGCCTGAGCCTGCCGGCGTCGCCGCGGACCGCGGCCGCCACTAAGGCCCCGCGCCCCAACGCGGGCCCCGCGCGCGCCGCGCTGCCCGCGGCCCTCACCCCGCAGGCGCTGGGCACCGGGCCCGCGGCGTGGGCCCGGCTGATGGAGGTCCGCGCGCAGCGCCAGCGCGCGATGCCGGACTTCCTCGGTCGTCCCAGCACCGGCTGGTCGCGGTGGACCCACCGCCGGCCGGGCTGGCGCGCCCGGTTCTCGCAGCTCGACCCCTGTGCGGCGCCGGCGGAGATCACCTATCCCGACACGATCCGCGTCGCCTTCATCCGGATCGACTACCAGGAGGATCGCGGCGGGCCGCTCTCGAGCGGGGACGGCCACTTCGACCTCACGGGCCCGGACTCGACCGTGGCCCCGATCGACCGGCCGCCGCACAACCGGGACTTCTACCGGGCGCACCTCGAAGCGCTGAAGCGCTACTACGACGCGCAGTCCTACGGCCGCGCCGTGATCGTCGGCGACGTGTGGCCGCACGCCGACAGCGCGGCCTACTCGCTGCACGACATGGCCGACTTCGGCCCCTGGGCGTTCGGGAACAGCATCTACCGGGCGGCCGTGGCGTACGTCCGCAGCGCGTTCTTCGCGGCCGACTCCCAGTCGCAGACCGTCTACCACGACCGGATCCCGTGGGACCAGTACGACCGCTTCATGATCATCCACGCCGGGAGCGATCTGCAGAGCGACATCAAGCAGGACAGCCCCGAGGACATCCCCACCTTCACCATCGGCCTCGGCAATCGGGACGTGGTGGTGTTCCCGGACTCGGCCAACTGCCCCATCGACCGCGTCTGCATCGTGCCCGAGACCGCGTCTCAGGACGGATTCACCGGCGCGATCAACGCCCTGGTCGCGCACGAGAACGGGCACAACATCTTCGGCTTCGCCGACCTCTACAACGTGTACACGGGCTACCCGGTGGACGGCTACTGGTCCCTGATGGACAGCGGCACCAACGCCGGCGCCCCGTTCTCGCTCCCGAACGGTGTCGAGGGCTTCGCCACCGGCTTCCTGCCGCCGAGCGTCGATCCGTTCCAGCGCTTCTTCACCACCGACGCCCTCACCTTCCGCGACGTGGACTGGGGCAGCCCCATGAGCATCGCGAATGGGGAGCGCCATCCCGACATGCGTCGCGTCTTCCTCTCCAGCGACGAGTATCTGCTGCTCGAGAATCGCGAGATCGCCCCCACCGACTCGATCAGCCTCGATCAGGATTCGACGACCCGCGTCGTGCTCGGGCCCAAGTCGCCCGATCGCTTCGAGTACGACGCGCTGTTGCCGACGCTGAGCCACGAGCCCGGCACACCCCCGCCCACGAGCGGCGGCATCCTGGTGTGGCACATCGACGCGAGCAACATCCCGTTCGAGACGGCGACCCGCATCGATCCGGTGAACGACTACGGCTACAACAGCGGGCCCGGTCCGCCGGCGATCACCGTGGTCGAGGCCGACGGCCTGGCGGACCTGGGCGATCCCAGCTCGCCGCTCTTCCTCGGCAGCCCGTACGATCCGTTCTTCAAGACCAACAACCGCCGGCTCGACGACGCGTCGGTACCGAACCTGCTGCCTCGCACCGGCACCCGGCCGCACGTGCGCCTGTCGTTCGTGGACGACCCGGGGGATACGATGCACGTCCTGGCCGAGCGGGACTGGCAGCCCGACGGCTGGCCGGTCGCGGCCGAGTTCCCGCCCGGCGGGCCGCTGCTGCTGGCCGTGGACGCCGACGGCGCGGCGGACGACCACCTGGAGGTGTGCTGGGCCGGCGGGTCCGGCGCCGACAGCGCCGCGATCTTCGCGGTCAGCGCCGGCGGCGTCCCGCGCGTGCTCTCGCGCATCCTCGACCGCCGGCCGCGACCGCTGATGGCGGCCCTGCCGATCGGGAACCCGGCGCTCAGCCCGCGCGGGGGACCGGCGACCTTCGCGGTCTCGACCTACGCCGACACCGACGGGGTGGGGGCCGTCCACGGCGGGCAGGTCTGGCTCATCGATCACCTGGGTGCGGCCCGGCCCGGCTGGCCCGCGGCCCTGCCGTCGATCGTCACCACGCCGCCGGTGTTCGAGGGGTCCTATCCCGACGCCTCGGTGTTCGTGGGCTGCGCCAACGGGTCGGTCTACCAGATCGGCTTGGACGGAACGGGCGTGCCCCTCCTCACCGGGATCTCCGGAGGGGTGAGCGGCCGGTTGGCGGTCGGACGCGGCGCGCACGGGGCGCTCCTGGTCGCCGCCGGCGGCGCCGACGGCGATGTCGCGGTGGCCACCTTCGTCAGCAGCGGCGGAGGCACCGGCACGGGCGAAGGATTCCGGCGGCACCTGGGCGGAGCGGGCTTCGCGCCCGACTTCCTGTGGATCGACTTCGACGCCCATGGGAATCCCGCGACCGGCACCCCGACCTGCGGTGTCGACACGCCGGCGCTCATCGTCCACGGCGCCGACCGGCTGTGGGCCTTCTGCGCCACCGGCGAAGCGCTGCCCGGCTGGGGGCGGGCGCTGGGCGACACGCTGGTCGCCGGCCTCGGCGCGGGGGACCCGGACGGCGACGGGTATCCCGAAGTCCTCACCCAGTCCGTCACCTCGCGCATCGCCTTCTTCAACCAGAGCGGATACCCCTCCCCGGGCTGGCCGCGCGCCGCCACCCATGAGGGCTTCCGCACCGACAGCCCGCCGCTGGCGCTCGACGTGGATGGCGACGGTCGCGCCGAGGTCGTGGCCCTCGACGCGAGCGGCATCCTGGCCGCGCTGCGCGGCGATGGCCACGTGCCCGCGGGCTGGCCGCTCGCCACCGGCGCCGGCGCCGTCG
>VBPB01000111.1:0-11417 GCA_005893365.1 Candidatus Eiseniibacteriota bacterium | reverse complement strand
ACACCACGCTGCAGCCGACCGCGGGCCCGAGTGTCAACGCCTGGACGATGCTGGGGGGCGACCCCGGCCGCACCTCGGCGCTCCCGGCGCTGCGGACCGGGGCGCCGGCGCCGGTCGCCGGCGGGCCGCTCGAGCGCGGGACGCTGCACGCATTCCCCAACCCGGCGCGCCGCCGGCCGGTCGCGTTCGCCTACCGCCTGACCGAGCCGGCCCAAGTGGACTTCACCATCACCGACACCTCGGGACGCGAGGTGGCGTCGTTCACGCGCTCGGGCCGCCGCTCGGACAACCTGGAGATCTGGGACCCGGGCCTGGTGCCGGCGGGACTCTACGTGGCGCGGCTGCGCTTCCGCGGCACCACCATCCAGAGCGAGGCGGTCACGCTGGGGCTGCTGCGATGAGGCGGACCCGAGCACTCGGCCTGGCGCTCGCCCTCTCGGTCGCCGCCGCGTTCCCGGTGGCGGCGTCGGTGTCGGCGCCGGCGGGCGTCTCGCGCCTTGGCTTCCGCCGCATGGGCAACGTGACGGCCGCCGGCGAGCTGCTCGCGCAGCGGACCATCGACCGTCAGTGGGGGCTCTCCCAGGACTCCGTGTACGTGGCGGTCGACGTGCCCGGGTGGAAGTCGCCGCCGCTGGCCGCCACCCTGTCGGCGGTCGTGCCCGGCGCGGGGCAGGCCTACTCGGGGGAGCACAGGGCCTGGGTGTTCGCCGCGGTCGAGGCCGCGGGCTGGGGCGGCTGGTGGTGGTACCGTCACGACGCGAGCCGCCTGCGCGCGGACGCGGCGGGCCTCGCCGGCTCGCCCACCGATCCCGAGGCCGGCTGGTCGTACGACCGCTGGGCCACCGCCACCGGGGGAGACCCGACGACGCTGGTGGCGCTCTACGCCGCCGACAAGGAGGCGTTCTACGATCGCATCGGCGCCGACCCGACCTTCCTGGCCGGTTGGCAGAGCGAGGAGGAGCGGTCACGGTTCGGCGGGCTGCGGGCCAAGTCCGACACGCGGCTCGCCCACTCGCGGATCGTCGCGGCCGGCCTGTGGATCAACCACCTGGTCGCGGCGGTGAACGCGCTGCGCGCGGCCCGCGCCCACGATGTGCCGCTCAGCCACCGCGTCGGGCTTAGGGTGAACGGCCACCTGGACCGGCGCGGCCCGGCGTGGACGATGTCGCTGGAGCGGAGGTTCTGATGGGGGCGCGGAGCCCAGGCGCCGTCGCGATCGGGCTGCTGCTGGCGCTGGCGGTCCCGGCCGCCGGCGAGCCTGCGGCGAGCACGGCCGGCGCCTGGTCGCTCGCGGCCCCGGCGCCGGTCTTCGGCGCGCCGTCCGCGCGTCCCGGGCCTGCGTCGGGCTCGGCGTTCGCCAGCCCCTCGGCGCTCGTGGACGACGGCGGCCTGCTGGCCGCCCGCGGCATGGGCACGCGCACGGACAAGCCGAAGCAGCCGAAGGAAGCGCCGGCGCCCAAGCCGGGCGAGCCGGGCGCGGCGAAGGCGGACAGCCTGGCGCCCACGCGTCATCGTGCCGCGCTGCCCCGCGTGCTCTCGGGACAGCGCGCGCGCATCATGCTGCAGTCGCTCACCGTGCCCGGGTGGGGCGAGGCGACGCTCGGGCAGAAGCGCAGTGCGCTCGCCTTCGGTCTGCTCGAGGCCGGCATCTGGGGCTCGTTCACGGCGTTCCGCATCCAGGAGCGGATGCGGCGGGAGACCTACCAGCGCACCGCCTCGCTGTACGCGGGCATCGACCTGAGCCACCGCGACGAGGAATACCGGCGCGTCGTCGGCTTCTACATCAGCAGCGACGAATACAACCAGCTCGTGGTGCGGCGCAACGCGGCCAACCTCTACTTCGGCGACCCGGCCGCCTACGACGCCTACATCGCCGAGCACGAGCTGAAGGGCGACCAGGCGTGGTCGTGGGACAGCGAGGCCAGCCTGCGGCGCTACCGCACCGAGCGGCAGGCGACCCAGCGGGCGATCAAGCGCGCCCACGACGCGCTGGCGGCCGCCCTGATCAGCCGGCTGGTGAGCATGATCCACGCGTCGGCGGGCGCGATCCGCCGGGACGCGGCCCCCACGTCGTTCCACCTCGAATACCGGCCCGACGACGTCGATCCCTCGTCCTTCCACCTCGGATTGCGCGCCGACTTCTGAGCGGAGGGGGGCCACCCCTCATGTCCTTGATCCTGCTCCTCGCCCTGCTGGTCGCACCACTGGTCGCCCCGCCGGCCGCCGCGTCGCGTCCGGCGGCCGCACTGGCCGCGCTGGTGGCACCCCGGGATCCCGCGCGCAGCGAGGCGGTCCAGGAGGCGAGCGGCACCACCGGTGGACCCGAGGTGTCCCCGGACGCCGGCGACACCACCTGGTGGGCCCCGGGGGATTCGTCAGCCGCCGCGACGTTGCCCGGGGCACTCCGGGCGGCCGCGGTGGTGGTGACGCGGGGCGACGGGCGCGGCCAGGCCCTGGAGCCGGCGGGCATCGCGGTGGACGCGTTCGGCCGGCTGGTGGTGGCGGACGGAGCGCTCCACCGCCTGCAGCGGTTCGAGCCCGACGGGCGCTGGCTCGGCGAGAGCGGCTCGCTCGGCAGCGATCCCGGACAGCTGCGCCGGCCGGGCTCGGTGGTCATGCTGGGAGCGCTCACCGTCGCGGTGCTCGATCGCGAGAACCAGCGCGTCGAGGCCTACGACCTCTTCGGCCGGCGGCTCGCCACGCTCATCGACCTGCTCGCGGCCACGCTCGCGGGGCCACTGGGCCGGGTCGATCCGATCGCCCTGGCGGCCGACCGCAGCCAGACGCTCTACCTCGCCGACGGCGACGCCGACCGCGTGCTGGTGTTCGACGGCACCGGGCGTTTCCTGCGGACGGTGGGCGGGTTCGGCCCGCGCCCCGGCTCGTTCCGCGGTCTGGCGGGGCTCGCGGCCGGACCGCGCGGCGAGATCGTGACCGCCGAGCGCGGCAACGCCCGCGTGCAGCGGCTGGATGCGGCGGGCCGCGTCGTGGCCTCGTGGGCGATCCCGGTGGGGCGGAGCCCGGGGGCGCTGGCGGTGGCGGTGGACGACTCGGGGCGTGTGGCGGTGGCCGACGAGCCCACCGGGCGCCTGTGGCTGTTCACCCGGGACGGACGCCCGTGGGCCGCCCTGGGCGGCCTCGCGCGGCCGCGGGCCCTCGCCTTCGCGCCCGACGGCACGCTGCTCGTCGCCGAGGCCGGCCGCGGCCAGGTCCGCCGGTTCGCGATCGGGCGCGCCCGCCGGCCGAACCGGGAGCCGTGAGCGTGGGGGGACGAACGCGGTGGCCCGCGCGCCTAAGCGCGCGGCTTGACCGCGCCGCGAGCCCAAGGCAGGGCGTGGGGTGGGCCCTCGCGCGCGCCAGCGTCCTGGCACTCATCGGCGTGGGGGTACTCGGGTTTGGCCCCGCGGTCGCGCGTGCCGCCGCCGCGGCCCCGGCCGCAGCGCCCAAGACCCATCCGGTCTCGGTCGCCGATCCGGCCTGCGGCGTGAGCCTGTTCGTGCAGCAGGCGGGTCGCGTGGCGTACCGGCTGCCGCACGCCTTCTTGAGGCCCGGCACGGACTCGGTCTGGACCCGTGCCGCCGCCTGGCGGCGCGGCGTGGACTACGGGGTGGACCTGGCCCACGGCGAGTTGCGGCTGCTGCGCGAGCCCAAGCCGGGAGACTCGCTCTGGGTCTCAGCCTGCTGGCTGATGGTACCGCCGCCGCTCGAGTTCCAGCTCTACACCTGGCAGCCGGCGCCCGAGTCGGCTAAGGACAGCACGGCAAGGGTGGCGCCGGTGTCTCCGGGTCCCGGCACGCGGCCGGTGACCGGCCGCGTGCCCCAGCTCGCGGCGGCGGGGACCGACCTCACCCTCTCCGGCAACAAGAGCCTGGCGGTGGACTTCGGCTCGAGCCAGGACGCCTTCCTGCGCCAATCGCTCGACTTGGCGGTGACCGGCACGCTGGCCCCCGGGGTCGAGCTGACCGGCGCGCTCTCGGACCGCAACACGCCGCTCAGTGCGGCCGGCGCCACGCAGGACCTCCAGTCGCTGGACCGGGTGCTGATCGAGCTCAAGGCGCCGAACGGGAGTGCGGCGCTCGGGGACGTGACGCTCGACCTCGAGCGCGGGGAGTTCGGGCGCCTCGAGCGGCGCCTCCAGGGCGCGCGCGGGGACTGGAGCGGCCACGGGTTCTCGGGCGTGCTGGCCGCGGCGAGCGCCCAGGGGGAGTTCCACCGCCTGCAATTCTTCGGCGTCGAGGGCCGCCAGGGTCCTTACCTGCTCACCGACGATGCCGGCAGTCCGTTCATCAGCGTGGTCGCGGCGAGCGAGGTGGTGACGCTCGACGGGGAGCGGCTCACGCGCGGCGAGAGCGCCGACTACTTCATGGACTACGAGCGCGGCCGGATCACGTTCACCAACCACCGGCCCATCAGCTCGGCCTCGCGCGTCACCGTCGACTACCAGTTCACGGTCAACCGCTTCCGGCGCAACCTGGCCGCGGCCGGGGCGAGCTGGGAGCGCGGGCCCGGGCGCTTCTCGACCACCTTCATCACCGAGGGCGACGACCGGGGCCGGCCGCTCGGCATCACGCTCGACGCGAGCGACCGCTTCACGCTCGCGGCCGCGGGCGACTCGACCTCGCGCGCGGTCGGCGAGGGCGCGGTCGCGGGCCTCGGCGACTACGTGCTGATCCCGGCCTCAGTGGTGCCGGCGCACTACGCGTTCGCGGGCGTGGACTCGGGCACCTACTCGGTGCGCTTCGCGCGGGTGGGTCCCGGTCTCGGCGCCTACCAGGACTCGGCGGCGGTGCAGGAGCGCACCGTGTTCGCGTTCGTGGGGCAGGGGAACGGGGCCTACCGCGTGGGGCGCCCGCTGCCGCTGCCGGACTCGCATCAGCTCTGGTCGGTCACCGCCGGCGCCTCTGCGGGGCCGCTGACGGTGGACGTCGAGGGGGCGGTCTCCCGGCACGACCTCAACACCTACTCGCCGCTCGACGACGGCGACGACGCCGGGACCGCCGGCCGGGCGCGCCTGGCGCTGGCCGGGGCCGTGCCGGGCCGGCTGGGCGGGCCGGGCGGGCTCGAGCTCACCGCGCGCAGCGTGGGCCGGACCTTCGACCCCTTCGCGCGGCTCGAGCGGCCGTTCGCGCAGGAGGACTGGGGACTGCCGGTGGACGCCGACCTCGAGCGCCAGAGTCGCTACGAGCTGAGCGGGTTCCTGCACCCGCGCCTGGGCGGCGAGCTGCTAGGGGCGGTCGGCTACCTCGCGACCCCGGACGGCTTCCACTCGCTGCGGCGCTCGGCGGCCTGGTCGCGCGAGGGCCGGGTCACGACCCGCGCGTCGTGGGCACGCGCCGCGGGCGAGCGGCCGGACGTGCGCTACCAGGGCGGCGGGCGCGACCTGCGCCGGGCGGAGCTGGGGTTGAGCCTCGCGTGGCTCGAGCCGTCGCTCAAGGGCGAGTGGGACGAGCGCCGCGCCCCGAGCGACACCGGCCGCGCCGGGGTGCGCACGCGCGAGCTGTCGGCCGAGCTGCGCGCGCCGCGGCGGCTGGCCTGGCACGCGCAGCTGGGCTTCACCGTGCGCCGCGAGGCGCGCGACGCGAGCGGTGGCTTCGTCGCGCAGGACCTGGCGCGCACCTGGCGCGGCCTGCTCGAGACCCCGACGGCGGCACCCTGGGGTGTCAGCGTCGCCTGGTACCGCCGCCTGCTCGAGCCGCGCGCCGATCCGCGGCGTTCGCGCAGCGACCTGGCGAGCGTGCGGCTGCGCGGCGGCGACCTCAAGCGCGGCTGGTCCGGGCTCGCCAACCTGGAGGTCACCAACGAGGGCGAGAACCAGCAGGTGCGCCAGCTGGTCTTCGTCGGTCCGGGCAAGGGCGCCTACGACGCCTTCGGCAACCTGGTGGGCAACGGCGACCACGATCTGGTGATCGTGGTGAGCCCGGATCTGGTGCGCGTGGCGCGGGTGGCCACCAGTGCGCGCGCGTCGTGGCAGTTCGGCGCCTCCGAGGTCTGGCGCGGCTCGCGGCTCGAGGCGGACTTCGAGAGCGAGGCGCGCCGCCGCGGGGGCTTGAGCCTCAGCGACGCGTGGCTCTCGCCCTCGGCGGCGATGAGCGACCTCGGGCTCTCGCGCGGGGCGGTGACGCAACGCCTGGAGTCGGAGCTGGCGCCGGGCTCGACGGTGGCGGCCCTGCGGCTGCGCCTCGAGCGCCGGGTGAGCGGGGACCGGAGCTACGCCAACTTCGGGCAGACGCTGGACGACCGCGCGCTGACCGTGCGCTGGCGCGCGCGTCCGGCCGCGAGCTTGAGCGGCGAGGTCGAGGCCCGCTGGAAGCGCGACGAGGCCGGACAGGCGCTGCTCAGCGGTGCCCCGTTCCGCCGCGTGCTGCGCGAGACCGGCGCCACGGCCCAGCTCGTGGTCACGCCCGGCGCCCGGCTGCGCGCGGTGGCGAGCCTGGACGGGGGCTGGTCGCGGGCGGAGGCCGGCAGCACCGGGGCGACCGGGACCGGCACGACGCGCACCGTGCGCGTGGGCCCCGACCTGGACGCCACCCTCGGCCGCGGCCACGTGGGCCTCACCGTGCGGCGAGCGTTCGTGAGCGGCCCGCCGGCGCTGGCCCTGATCCCCTCGACCGACCCGGCGGGGGCGCCGCGCTGGGAGGGCTCGGCGCGCGGCGACCTGCGCCTGCACGAGACCACCACCGCGTCGATCTCCGTCACCGTGCGCGACCGGACCGGACAGGTGACCCCGCCGACCCGGCCCACCGAGGTCACCGGGCGCGCCGAGCTGAGGACGTTCTTCTGATGCGGCGGCACGCCTCGATCCGGAACGCGCTCCTGCTGGCGTGGCTGCTGATCCTAGGCCTGGCGGGGCCGGCGCGCGCGGCGGCGCGCCTCGAGGCCCAGGGGAGCACGCTCGCGCGCCGGCGGCTCGAGACGCTGCTGGCACCCGCGCTGCGCGCCCCGGGCGACTCGACCGCCCTGGTCGGCTCGGTCGCGGCGTTGCTCGGCGAACTCGAGGGCGAAGGGTTCCTGGGGGCCCGGGCGAGTGCCGCCTGGGACTCCAGCGGGGCCCCGGTGCTGCGGCTGAGCGTGGCCCAAGGCGAGCGCGTGCGGCTGGCGAGCCTCCGGATCGAGACCGCCGTGCCCGCGGACTCGGCGCGCTTCGCCGGATCGCTCGACCTCACGACCGGCGGCTGGGCCTCGCCCGCGGCGGTGGCGGAGGCGGTCGAGCGCGCCGTGCGCGAGGCGGTGGACCACGGGCATCCCTACGCCTCGCTGGGCGTGAGCGCCTTCCGCTGGGATTCCGGCGGCGCCCAGGTGCGGTTGAACGGGGCGCTGGGACCGCTGGTCACCGTGACGCGGGTGCGCCTCGACGGCCTGCACGCGACCCGCCCGGGGCTCGCGGCGCGGAGCATGGGCCGGCTCAAGGGCGAGCCGTTCTCGCAGGCCGCGGCGATCGCGGCCCGCGACCGGCTGGCGCGGCTCGGGCTGTTCCGGTCGGTCGAGTATCGCGGCGTCGAGAGCGACGGCGACTGGCGCCGCGGCCAGATCGTCTATCAGGTCGAGGAGCCGCGCTACAACCGCTTCGAGGGGGCGGTCGGGGTCCAGAGCGGGGGACGCGCGGTCGGGCTCGCGGACCTGGCGCTCGACAACCTGGCCGGGACCGGCCGGGCGCTGGCGCTGCGCTGGCAGTCGCGCGGCCGGGGGGCGGTCGAGTTCGGGGCGCGCTACGCCGAGCCGCTGCTGCTGGGGGCACCGCTCAAGGCCCAAGTGACGCTGGAGCAGCAGGACCAGGACACGCTCTACTCGCGCACCCGCTGGGGTGGACAGCTGACCTTCACGGTCTCCGAGCGCCGCCGGATCGCGGCCGGCTACACGCAGGAGCGGGTGGTCCAGTCGTCGGGGGAGGTGCAGCGGTCGGACCAGCAGATCACCGACTTCACGCTCGAGCGCGACCAGCGCGACCGGCCGGACGCCCCGCGCCGCGGCAGCTTCGCCCGCGTCACCGCGGCCGAGATCTTCACGCGCGAGACGCTGCGCTCGAGCGGCCGCCGCAGCCGCCGCGCCGGCACCGCCCAAGGGCTCGGCGAGTGGCACTGGCGGACCGGTGCCAGGACCGGGCTCTCGCTCGAGCTGTCGGGGGCGGCACGCTTCTCGGAACGCCGGGTGCCGCTGTTCGAACGCTACGCGGTCGGCGGGGCGGCCAGCCTGCGCGGGCAGGACGAGCAGGCGTTCCGCGTCGATCGCTACGCGCTCTCGCGGTTCGAGTGGCGCTGGTTCCTGGGCGAGCATGGCGAGCGGGTGTTCCTGTTCTGGGACCACGCGGTGATGGGCACGCGCCTGAGCCTGGCCTTGGGCGGCGACCACATGGCGGTGCGCCAGCGCGACGGCGTCGGCTTCGGCCTGCGGCTGCCTGCCGCGGGAGGGACAGTCGGGGTAGACTACGGCCTCGAGCCGGGCCGGGCGCCGCTGGATGGGAAGATCCACCTGAGGTTGATCAGCGCGTTCTGAGGTCCGACCCCACCTAAACAGGAGAGGCCTGTGTCGCTGGCGGCGCGCGTCGAGGTCCTGCTCGCACCGGGGGGACGGCTGGCGGAGCTGTGGCCCCGCTACGAGGACCGTCCCGCGCAGCGGCGGATGGCCGCCGACGTGGCGCGGACGTTCGAGGACGGCGGGGTGCTGCTGGCCGAGGCCCCGACCGGCATCGGCAAGTCGCTCGCCTACCTGCTGCCGGCGGTCCTGATGGCCGCCGAGTCGGACCGGCGGGTCGTGGTGGCCACCTGCACCCGGTCGCTTCAGGATCAGCTGTTCGAGCGCGACCTTCCCGCACTGCTCGAGGCCCTGGGGCGGGAGCTGCCGTGCGCGCGGCTCAAGGGCAAGCAGAACTACCTGTGCCCGCGAGCCCTCGAGACGCTCGAGCCCGAAGGCGCCGAGGAGCGGGAAGCCCTGGCGGCCCTGAAGCGCTGGGCCGCGGCCGAGACCAGCGGTGACCTCGACCGCTTCCCGGCCTCGGACCCGGAGGCCTATCGCCGCCTGCGCGGCCGCGTCGCCACCGACCCGGTGGCCTGCTCGGGGGCCGTCTGCCGGCGCGGGCGCGAGTGCTTCTGGGTGCGGGCGCGGCGCCAGGCCGCCGAGGCGCGGCTGCTGATCGTCAATCACGCGCTGCTGGCGCTGGCCGGCGAGTCCGAAGGGTTGCTCCCCGACTTCGACCTGCTGGTGGTGGACGAGGCGCACCGCCTCGAGGGCGTCCTGCTGTCGCAGCTTGAGCGCAGCGTCTCGCGCCATCGCTTCGAGGAGGGCGTGCGCCTGCTGGGCAGCCGGCGCACCACCAAGGGCGGCGGACTCCTGCCGCGCGCGCGCGGCCTGCTGCTCCCGCTCTTCGCCGAGCACGCGCGCGCCGGCGTGCGCGAGGAGATCGACGCCCTGGCCGAGCGCGTGGCCCACGCGCGCGCGGCGGCCGAGGCCTTCTTCGTGGCGGTCGAGCCGCGCGGCGAGCGCCACGCCATCTACGGCGCGCGCGAGCGCTACCGCTCGGTCGGAGAGCTCTTGGGCCGCGACCTCGATCCGCTGGAGGCGCTGCTCGGCGAGTGCTCGGGGTTCGCCTCGCGCCTGGACCGGCTGGCGGCGGCGGTGGGCACGCTGGGCCGGCGCGGCGGGGAAGGCGGGGCGCTGGAGGAGGAGCTGCAGGCGGAGCTGGAGCAGGCGGCCGGGCAGTGGCGGGCCCTGGGCCACGACCTGGAGCACGTCGCGGGCGCCGCCGCCCACGGGTGGGTCTACTGGCGCACCGCGGGCGGCCGCGGCGTGGAGCTGCACGCCGCCCCGATCGGCGTGGGCGAGCACGCGCGCCGGCTGGTGCTGGGCCGCCCCAAGGCGGCGGTGCTGACCTCGGCGACCCTGGCGGCCGACGGCGACTTCGGCTTCACCGCCGAGCGGCTCGGTCTGGGCGAGCGCCACGGCCTGCCCTATCACGCGGTCTCCTATCCGTCGCCGTTCCCGCTCGCCCGGCAGATGCGCGCCTGGGTGGCCCCACCCGCCGGCGCCCAAGACGAGGCCGAGGCGATCGCGGCGGTGGTGGCGGCCCTCGCCGAGACCGGGCGCAACCAGCTGGTGTTGTTCACCGCGCACGAGCGGCTGCGGCGCGTGCGCGAGCGCCTGCGCGATCGGCTGGCCCCGGAGCGGCTGCTGCTGGCACAGGAGTGGGACGGTCCCGCCACGCGCGTGAGCGAGCGCTTCCGCGAGCATCGCGGGGCGGTCTTGCTCGGGGTTCAGAGCTTGTGGGAAGGTGTGGACTTTCCCGGTGAGATGCTGGAGATCCTGGTGGTGGCGAAGCTCCCCTTCTCGGTCCCCGACGATCCGATGGTCGAAGCCCGCACCGAGCGCCTGCGCGAGCAGGGTCTCGATCCGTTCCGTGACGACGCGGTCCCCGAGGCGGTGCTCCGCTTCCGCCAGGGCGTCGGCCGCTTGATCCGCCGCGCCGACGATCGCGGGGTGCTGGTGGTGTGCGATCCGCGGCTGGCCACCGCCTCCTACCGCAAGTCCTTCCTCGCAGCACTCCCGGTGGCCCCGTTGAGCCTCGCCTCGCCCGAGGCGCTGGCCCGCGCGGCGGCGGCGTTCATCGCGGCGGGGGATGCGGGCACGGTGGACGATCTGTCGGCGTCGGCCGCCGGGCCCGAGGAGCGCGCGTGATCGAGATCGGTGCGCGGCCGCTCACCCTGGCGGAGGTGGCGGCGGTCGCGCGTGAGGGGGCGAGCGTCGGCCTGGCCCCGGGGGCGCACGGGCGCATGGCCGCGAGCCGGGCGGTGGTGGAGCGCACGCTCGGCGGCACGCGCGCGGTCTACGGCGTCAACACCGGCGTCGGCGTGCTCAAGGACCGGGTCATCAGCGCCGACCAGGTGCGCCAGCTGCAGATCAACCTGCTCCGCTCGCACGCGGCCGGCGTGGGCCGCTTCGCGCAGCCCGAGATCGCGCGCGCCATGCTGGTCCTGCGCGCGGCCTCGCTCGCCCACGGGCACTCGGGGTGCCGGCCGGCGGTGGTCGAAGCCCTGCTGGCGCTGCTCGAGGGACGCGTGACCCCGGTGGTGCCGCTCCAGGGCTCGGTCGGCGCCTCCGGCGACCTGGCGCCGCTGGCGCACCTGGCGCTGGTGCTGGTGGGCGAAGGCGAGGCGTGGCTGGGCGACCAGCGCATGCCCGGGGCGCTGGCGCTGCGCGGCGCCGGGCTCCAGCCGCTGGCGCTCGAGGCCAAGGAGGGGCTGGCGCTCATCAACGGCACCCAGTTCTCGACCGCCCTGGCGGTGCTGGCCTGCGTGGACGCGCGCCGGTTGTGGGAGGCGGGCCTGGCCGCGGCGGCGCTCTCGACCGAGGTGCTGCTGGGCTCGTTCCAGCCGGCGCGGCCCGAGGTGCAGGTGCTGAGGCCCTACGCCGGCGCCCTCGAGGCCGCG
>VBPB01000329.1 GCA_005893365.1 Candidatus Eiseniibacteriota bacterium | reverse complement strand
TCTGGATCTCGGCGGCGGCGTGCGCCATCGCGCCGTCCCCCTTCGACTGGGGTTGGGCCAGCATCTGGTCGGTGTACCCGAGGATCACGGTGAGCAGGTTGTTGAAATCGTGCGCCACGCCGCCGGCGAGGCGGCCGATGGCCTCCATCTTCTGGGCCTGGCGCAGCTCCTCGTCCCGCTCGCGCAGCGCGGCCTCGGTGCGCCGGCGCTCGGTCACGTCGCGGAAGCTCCACACCCGGCCCTCGCTGTGCCCGTCGATGCGCCGCGGCATCGAGTAGCGCTCGAACACCCGGCCGTCCTTGAACTCCAGCACGTCGAAGCTCTCCGAGTCGGGCTGCCCGTAGACCTCGCGGACCTTGGCGACGAACGCGTCCGGGTCGCGCAGCTGGCTCAGGACGAAGGCGATGGCCTGGTCGTCGTCGCGCGAGTCGAGGACGCTCTGCGGGATGCGCCACATGGTCGCGAACCGCCGGTTGAGGCTGACGATGTGCCCCTCCGGGTCCACCACCAGGATGCCGTCGGTGGTGGACTCCAGGGTCGCCGAGAGCAGCGACAGCGTGCCGCGCAGGTCGTCCTCGACGCGGCGGCGCTCGGTGATGTCGCGCACGAAGCCGGTGAAGGCGGGCGGATCGCTGCCGGGGACCCGGCTGATCGCCAGCTCGACCGGGAACTCCGTGCCGTCGGCGCGCATCGCGGTCATCTCGACGCGCCGGCCGAGCATCGTGGTGGCGCCGGTCGCGAGGTGGCGCGCGAAGCCCTCCTGGTGCCGAGCGCGCAGCGCGGGCGGCACGATCAGGCCGGCCATCGGCCGGCCGATCACCGCCTCGCGCTGGTAGCCGAAGGTGCTCTCGGCGGCGGGATTGAACTCGGTGATGCGGCCCCGGCGATCGATGGTGACGATGGCGTCGAGGGCCCCGTCCACGGCCGCGGCGCGCGCCGCGGAGCGCCGGCGCTCCCGCTCCCGGAGCATGCCGGCCAGCGCCGTGACCGCCGGCGTGGTGAGCAGGATCATCGCCAACCCCCGGAACTCCGCGTCGTGGATCGTGAGCGGATGGTCGCCGCGCGTGAAGCGCAGCAGCGCGAACGCCAGGTTGAGCGCCGCACTCGCCACCCCCGACCCGAGGCCCCCGGCGTAGACCGAGTACACGACCGGGATGAGCCCGGCGATGGCCACGTCGGTGCCCCACCACGAGGGACGGCCGAGGGACCACGGCACGAGCCACACCGCGAGCGTGAGCAGGGGCCCGCCCGACCGCCGCCACAGGCGGACCATCGGGCCTAAGGGATGGGCGGCGGCGTTCACCGGGGCAGGCGGCATGGGCTCCGTCGTGGGGATCGGAGGGGCGGCCCCGCGAGGGGGATCGGCGCGGGCCGGCCCGCTCCGGTCCATCTTCGACGATTCGCGGCGGGGGCGCAGCTAGAAACCTGCGTGCGCGGGCCGGCGATCCGCCCATCCGGCTCGCGGCGCGGGGGCTCGCGGCACGGGGGCTCGGCACGCGGGGGCTCGCGGGGCCGGTCGGGCGACGCTCACGGCAGCTGCCGGGCCAGGGCCTGGACCGCGCGGGCCCGGTGCGAGAGCGCGTTCTTCTCCGCCTCGTCGAGCTCGGCGAGCGTGCGGCCCATCCCCGCCACCTCGAACACCGGGTCGTACCCGAACCCGCCGTGGCCGCGCGGTCCTGCCGCGATGCGGCCGGCGAGGGCGCCCTCGCCCACCGACTCGCGGCCGTCGGGGAAGCACGCCACGCACACCGTGCGGAAGCGCGCGGTGCGGCGCTCGGCCGGGACCCCGCGCAGCCGCTCGAGCAGCAGGGCTAAGTTGGCGGCGCTGTCCCCCTCGGGGCCGGCGAACCGGGCGGCGAGATGCCCGGGCGCTCCGTCCAGCGCGTCGACCTCGAGCCCGGTGTCGTCGGCGATCGCGGCAAGGCCGGTGTGGCGCGCGGCCGCCCGCGCCTTGAGCCGCGCGTTCTCGAGCAGGCTGCCGCCGGTCTCCTCCGGGGCGGTGGCGCCTTGGAAGTCACTCAGGCGGAGCAGGCGGCGCCCGGGTGCCGCGAGCAGGGCGCCGAGCTCGCGGGCCTTGTCGGCGTTGAACGTGGCGAGGACGAAGTCCAATGCTTCAGAGGACGGGCAGGAGGCCCGAGTCTCCCAGCAGCCGGCGCTGGGCGGTCACGACGCGGCGGACCCCGGTGCGGGCGAGCCGGATCAGGGCCCTGAGCTCGGCCTCGCTGAACGAGACCGACTCACCGGTGCCCTGGACCTCGACGAAGCGTCCGGCCCCGGTCATCACCACGTTCATGTCCACCTGGGCCGTCGAGTCCTCGGCGTAGTCGAGGTCGAGGCAGGCGGTGCCGCCGACCAGCCCCACCGAGATGGCGGCGACCGTGTCGCGCAGCGGCGGTCCGGTCAGGCGGCCGCGGTTCGAGAGCGTGACGAAGGCGTCGTGCAGCGCCACCAGCGCGCCGTCGATGGCCGCGGTGCGGGTGCCGCCGTCGGCCTCCAGCACGTCGCAGTCGAGGATGATGGTGCGCTCGCCGAAGGTAGAAAGATCGGTCACCGCGCGCAGCGAGCGGCCGATCAAGCGCTGGATCTCCTGCGCCCGCCCGCCGGTCTGCGACGTGCGCGGGGTGCGATCGCCGGTCGAGCGCGGCAGCATGCCGTACTCGGCGGTCACCCAGCCCTTGCCCTGCCCGCGCAGCCAGCCCGGCGCCCGATCCTCGACCGAGGCGCTGCACAGCACGCGCGTGCGCCCGAGGCTCACCATCGCCGAGCCCTCGGCATGCGAGAGCACGCCGCGCTCGAACTTGAGCGGCCGGATCTGGCGCGGCGAGCGGCCACCTTCGCGCACGAACGCCGCGGCGGCCGGCGCCTTGGCCTCGCGCTCGCGGATCGCCTGCGGCTTGCGGGTCATGGGCGGG
>VBPB01000110.1:12361-12888 GCA_005893365.1 Candidatus Eiseniibacteriota bacterium | reverse complement strand
CTCCCACGCTGAGGGCACGTAGCTCGAAGAGTAACCGGAAGTTGTTCAGGTCGCGGTCGTAGAATGGGTCCTTGTTGTTCCATTCGATTTCAAGACCTACGCGGTTCTTAAAGCAGTCAACCTTGTGCGTCGGCGAGTCAAGCTCGTAATGGTCGATCACGACCTTTGTCTCAAAGCTCTTCTCCTTCCACCCACGCTTTGCAAAGGCCCTGTCAATCCTCTCGGCAACTTCCGACTTCCGGCCGCCCGGCACCGCAATGGCGCTCCTCCTCAGACGAAATCCCGTCAGTACCTCGACAACGTCTTTCCACTCCTCCGGGAAGTCGACTCTCAGAACAGCACTTGCATGCTTCCACTAGTGGACTTCGTAGTGGATCCGTAGAAATTCGGGGAGGTCATCGATCACATCCGAGTTCCCTCTCAGCCATCGGGGTCACAAGCGGCTACTCTGCGTGACAGAATGGCACCATGTGGCGCACGCCACAAGGGCCTGGACGGTTCCCATGCAATCTCGGGTCCCCAGCCCG
>VBPB01000110.1:0-12348 GCA_005893365.1 Candidatus Eiseniibacteriota bacterium | reverse complement strand
GCTGAGTGATCCTATTCCATTTGTCGCAAGTGTTCTTAGCCCCCGCGGGGGATTCGAACCGAACACTATGCTCGCCTGGCTCTGCGCGATGGCCGCCCTCTGTTCTCAAACGATCAGCATCGCGTCGCCGTACGAGAAGAATCGGTACCGCTCCGCCACAGCGTGCGCGTAGGCCCCGCGCATGAGATCTTCGCCGGTGAGTGCCGCGACCAGCAGCAGCAGCGTCGTGCGCGGTAGATGGAAGTTGGTGAGCAGGGCGTCCACCGCCGAGAACGTGTAGGGCGGCAGGATGAACTTGCGCGTCCAGCCCGAGGCCGCCTCCAGGCGCCCCGCGTGGGCGTCGCACGCCGACTCCAGCGCGCGGGCCACGGTGGTGCCGACGGCGACGATGCGCCCCCCCGCGGCGCGCGCGGCGATCAGGGTCGCCGCGGCCTCGCGGGACACCTCGAAGTACTCCTCGTCCATCCGGTGCTCGCGCGGGTCCTCCGCGGTGATGGGGCGGAACGTCCCGGGGCCCACATGAAGCACGATGCGCGCAGCGCCCACGCCGCCCGCCGCGAGCGCGTCGAGCAAGGGCGCCGACAGGTGCAGGCCGGCCGTCGGCGCGGCCACCGCCCCGTCCACCCGCGCGAACACTGTCTGATAGCGCTCGCGGTCGGCCGGCTCGGGGGCCCGGTGGATGTAGGGCGGCAACGCCAGCTCGCCCTGGGTCCGGAGCGTCGCATCCAGATCACCGCGCGTGACGCGCACCGTGCGCTCTCCCTCCTCCCCCGTCGCGACCACCTCGAGCGCCAGCGCGCCATCCTCGGACTCGACTACCGTCCCGGGCCGCACGCGCTTGGCGGGGCGGGCGAGCACGCGCCAGTCGGTCCCGGCGCTCCCGCCCGCCGCCACCGGCCGCACGAACAAGAGCTCCACGTGGCCCCCGGTCGGCTGGCGCCGCAGCGTGAGTCGCGCTGGGCGGACGCGCGTCTCGTTGAGGGCAAGGGTATCGCCCGATCGCAGCCACGAGACCAGATCGGGGATGCGCGCGTCGTGGAGCCCGCCGCTCGCCCGCTCGACCACCAGCAGGCGCGCGTCCTCGCGGCGTGCGGGCGGGCGCTGCGCGATCAGCTCGGGCGGAAGGTCGTAGTCCAGCGCGTCGAGCCGCACGGGTCGGGAGTCGCTGGCCGCCGCCTCGCGAGGACGGCCCGCCGCCACGCTCAGGGGAGCGGCAGCTCGGGCTGCGTGGGCGTCTCGCGCACCAGCGGTGCGCCCGGCCCGCCCGGCGGCTTGAGCCCGAGATGGGTGTAGGCCAGGGCGGTGGCCTCGCGGCCGCGCGAGGTGCGCTTGATGAAGCCCTCCTGGATCAGGAACGGTTCGTACACGTCCTCCAGCGTCGCGGGCTCCTCGCCGACCACGACCGCCAGCGTGTTGAGCCCGACCGGGCCGCCCTGATACTTGTGGATCAGCGCCTCCAGCAGCCGGCGGTCCATGTCGTCGAGCCCGCGCTCGTCCACCTCGAGCAGCGTCAGCGCCTCGCGGGTCACCGGCAGCGTGATGCGGCCGTCGGCCTTGATGAGCGCGAAGTCGCGCACCCGGCGCAGCAGGCGGTTGGCCACGCGCGGCGTGCCGCGCGCGCGGCGCGCGATCTCCACCGCCGCCTCGTCGCTGGTCGCGACCCCCAGGATGCCCGAGGAGCGCTGGACGATGCGGGCCAGGTCGTCGGCCGCGTAGTAGTCGAGGCGCAGCGTCAGGCCGAAGCGCGCGCGCAGCGGCGAGGAGAGCAGGCCCGAGCGGGTGGTCGCACCGACCAGTGTAAAGTGCTCCAGGTTGAGCTTGAGCGAGCGGGCACTGGGCCCGCGGTCGATCAGGATGTCGAGCGTGAAGTCCTCGAGCGCCGGATAGAGGTACTCCTCGACCACCGGGCTCAGCCGGTGGATCTCGTCGACGAACAGGATGCCGCGGGGCCCGAGGTTGGTGAGCAGGCCGGCGAGGTCGCCGGGGCGCTCGATGACCGGGCCCGAGGTCTGGGTGATCTCGGCGCCCAGCTCGTGGGCGATGATGGCGGCCAGCGTGGTCTTGCCGAGCCCCGGCGGGCCGTGCAGGAGCACGTGGTCCATCGCCTCATCGCGGCGGCGTGCCGCCTCGAGGAAGATCAGCAGCTGCTCGCGGATCGCGTTCTGGCCGACGAACTCGCGCAGCGACAGCGGCCTGAGCCGCGACTCCTCCTTGAGGTCCTCGGCCAGCGGCTCCGGATCGGTCATGCGCGCGGACGGCTCGCGTCCCACGACCTTGAGCGGCCCCTTGCGGATGTCCTTCATCGGCCCTCCCTAGCGCACACCGGCGGGCGTCGCCTTGGCGAGCCGGGCCAGCGCCCGCCGCACCAGGTCCTCGGGCGACAGGCCCGCCTCGGCGTCGGCGACGCTGCGCACCGCGTCCTGCGCCTGCGTGGCACTGTAGCCCAGACGCACGAGCGCCGCGACGGCGTCCTGCGCCCCCTCGGACTTGAGCGGGCCCGGCCGGGGCGGAGCGGCCGTCTCCCCGCCGGCGGTCAGGGCCAGGAGCCCGATCTTGTCTCTCAGATCCACGACCATCCGCTCCGCGGTCTTGCGGCCCACGCCCGGGATGGCGACCAGGCTCGCCAGGTCCTCGCCGCGGATCGACCGCGCCAGGGCGTGGGGTCTCAACCCCGACAGCACCGCGATCGCGACCTTGGGGCCGATGCCGCTCACGGTGATGAGCAGCTCGAAGACCCGCTGCTCTTCCAGCTCGGCGAAGCCGAACAGCATCAGCGCGTCCTCGCGCACGATCTGATGGGTGTGGAGGAACACCGGCTCGCCCACCGCGGGCAGCTTCGCGGCGGTGTGGGCCGAGACCTGGACCCGGTAGCCCACGCCGGCGGCCTCGACCACGCATTCGCCGGCGTCCTTGGCGGCCAGCGTCCCGCGCAGCGAGGCGATCACCGGGACCCCTTGGCGGCGAGCAGCGCCTCGAGACGGAGTGCCGCGGCCGAGGCGGCGCGGGCGGGGGCCGACACGCGCACGCGGTGGAGGTGGCAGACGGCGGCGGCCAGGGCATCAGAGGCGTCGGCCGTGACCTCGGCGCGCAGGTCGAGCAGGCGCCGCACCATGAAGGCGACCTGCACCTTGGCGGCCGCCCCCGAGCCCGCCACGCTCAGCTTGATCTCGCGCGGGCTGTACTCGGCGACGGCGAGCCCGCGCTGGACCGCCGCCACCAGCAATGCGCCGCGCACGTGCCCGAGCACCAGGATCGACCGCACGCTCTCGTGGTAGAAGGCCTCCTCCACCACGACCGCGTCGGGCTGGGTGCTCTCCATGACCTCACCGATGCGCGAGGCGATGGCGTGCAGCCGTTCGGGCAGGCCGAGCTTGGCACCCGGCGCCACGGTGCCGTGGGTGAGACAGCGCAGGCGGTTGCCGGTCCGCTCCACCAGACCGTAGCCGGTCCGTCGGCTGCCAGGGTCCAATCCTAGGACGCGCATGGTGCAACGACCTCCGAACGCTATCCGGACAACTTGGCGAGCACGTCGTCGGAGGCGGAGAAGTTGGAGTAGACGCGCAGCACGTCGTCGTGATCCTCGAGCGCGTCCACCAGCCGCAGGACCGCCGCGGCCTCCTTCTCGCTCACCGGCACCTGGAGCGAGGCCAGCTTGGTGACCTCGGCGCTCTGGACCAGCACGTTGCGCGCCACGAGCGCCGCCTTGACCGCCTCGAGCTGGGCGGGCGGGGTGAGCACCTCGTAGCTGTCCCCTTCGCTGGTGACGTCGTCGGCGCCGGCCTCCAGCACGAGTTCGATCAGGGCGTCCTCGGCCATCGCGCTGCGCTCGACCAGGATCACGCCGCGGGGCTTGAACAGGTACGAGACGCTGCCGGCCTCGCCCATGTTCCCGCCATACTTGGTGAGGATGTGGCGGATGTCGCCGGCCGTCCGGTTGCGATTGTCGGTCGCGATCTCGACCAGGAGCGCCACGCCCCCCGGAGCGTAGCCCTCGTACTGGGCCTCCTCGTAGGTCGCGCCCTCGATCTCGCCGGTGCCGCGCTTGACGGCGCGCTCGATGTTGGAGGCCGGCATGTTGACGGACTTGGCGGCGGCGATCGCCGTGCGCAGGCGGGGATTGGTCTCGGTATCACCGCCGGCCATGCGGGCGGCGATGGTGATCTCCTTGATGTACTTGGAGAACATCTTGCCGCGCGCCTGATCGGTCGCGGCCTTCTTGCGCTTGATGGTCGCCCATTTGGAATGACCGGACATGGCTCAACGGGGCGCCCGCGGATCAGGCGTGCGCGCCCGCCTCCTTCTCGGCCCGCGCGGCCGCGATCAGCTTGTCGGCGATCTCGCGCGGGACTTCTTCGTAGTGGGAGAGCTTCGCCCGGTGCATGCCCCGCCCCTGCGTGATCGAGCGCAGATGGGCGGCATACTTGTACAGCTCGGCCCCGGGCACCTGGGCCTTGATGACCTGGTGGCGCGCATCGGATTCGGTGCCCAGGATGCGGCCGCGGCGCGACGAGAGGTCGCCCATGACGTCGCCCAGGTACTCCTCCGGGATGCGCACCTGGATCTCGTCGATGGGCTCGAGCATCACCGGATTGGCCTTGAGCATGCCCTGATGGAAGCAGGTCTCGGCCGCGATCTTGAAGGCCATCTCGGAGGAATCGACGTCGTGGTACTTGCCGAAGAACAGCGCCACCTGGAGGTCCACGACCGGGTAGCCGGCGAGCGGCCCCTTCTCCATGCCGGCGATGACCCCCTTCTCGACCGCCGGGATGAACTGGTTGGGGACCACGCCGCCCTTGACCTCGTCGACGAACTTGAAGCCCTCGCCGCGCTTCAAGGGCTCGAGCCGCAGGTGGACCTCGCCGAACTGGCCCCGTCCGCCGGTCTGCTTCTTGTGCCGGTACTCGTCCTGGGCCTTGCCCTTGATGGTCTCGCGGTAGGGCACGCGCGGGCGGGTCAGCAGGACCTCGACGCCATAGCGCTTCTTGAGGCGGTCCACCATCACCTCGAGCTGCAGGTCGCCCATGCCGAAGACCAGCATCTCCTTGGTGGTGGCTTCGAAGTGCTTGAGGAAGGTCGGGTCCTCTTCGTGGAGCCGCGCCAGGCCCTGGGCCATCTTCTCCTCGTCGCCCTTGTTCTTGGCGTGGATCGACTCGGCCGTGACCGGGCTCGGGAAGTCGGGCGGGGCCAGCACGACCGGCCGCGCCTTCTCGGCCAGCGTGTCGCCGGTGTGCGTCTCCTTGAGCTTCACCGCCGCGACGATGTCGCCCGCGAGGCCCGCGGCGCAGTCGAGGCGCTCCTTGCCCACCAGGTAGTAGAGCGTGCTCAGCTTCTCGGGCCGGCTGCGCGTGGTGTTGAGCAGCTCGCGGCCCGCCTCGAGCCGCCCCGAGTAGACGCGCACCAGCGACAGGTCGCCGAGGTGCTGCTCCGAGAGCGTCTTGAAGATCAGGGCCGCGGCCGGTTGCCCCGCCTCGGGGGCGCACACGATCGGGTCCCCGCCGTTGGTGGCCTGGCCCGTGGCCGGACGCACGTCCAGCGGCGAGGGCAGGATGTCGACGACCTCGTCGAGGATCTCCTTCACGCCCTGATTGTGGAAGGCGGAGCAGCAGAAGACCGGCGACAGGTCACCCTGGACGACGCGCTCGCACAGGCCCTTGCGGATCTCGGGGACCGTCAGGTCACCCGATTCCAGGAACTTGTTCATCAGCTTCTCGTCGCCGGTGGCCGCTTCTTCCATCAGCCGGGCGCGCGCCGCCGCCACGACCGACGCCATCTCGGCCGGGATCGGGACCTCGGTGCTCTTCTCCTCCATGCCCTTCCCGGAGAAGGTGAAGGCCTTCTGCTCGATGAGATCGACGATCCCGTGGAACGTCTCCGCCTCGCCGATCGGCAGCTGCGTGGGCACGGCGTTGAGGCCCAGCCGGTCGTGCGCCGACTTGACCGCGGAGGTGAAGTTCGCGTGCTCCTTGTCCATCATGTTCACGACCAGCAACGTCGGGGTCTTCTCCTGGCGGAGCGTCTCCCAGACCACCTCGGTGCCCACCTCGACGCCGGCGTTGGCGCGCAGCAGCAGGATGGCCGCGTCCGCCACGCGCAGGGCGCTGTAGACGTCCCCGACGAAGTCCGGGTAGCCGGGCGTGTCGAGGAGATTGACCTTGTGCCCCGCCCACTCGAACTGGGCGAGCCCCAGGTTGATGGTCATCTTGCGCTGGATCTCGTCGGGGGCGTAGTCCAGCAGGGTCGTCCCGTCGGCGATGCGGCCGAGGCGATTGGTCGACTTGGAGAGGAACAGCATGGCCTCGGCGAGCGACGTCTTCCCCACCCCGTGGTGGGCGACGAGGGCGACGTTGCGGATCTGCGCGGCTTCGTACGGCTTCAAGAGACACCTCCCCGCCACGGGTGGGACGGTGATGCGACGATCGGGATTGACCGGAGGGCGTTCGGGGCCGGGGGATGAGCGCGTCGCCCGAGGCGACCGATGCCGCGTAAAACGATGCAAAGTCGAAATCTAACACCCGCCGCAGACGGGGGTCAAGACATCGCGACATCGTCTCACCTGGTCCCCGCACGGTCCTTGCGACATCTCAGGTGATGGCTCGCCTCCCCGCGGCGCGGTGTCTCACCGCGGCGGTGTCGGGCGAGCGTTGGCGAGACGCGGGTGGAACGCCGAGCCGGGCGCCGGGAAGAGCGGCGTGCGCGGCCGGCGGCGGTTTGACCGTAATCGCGCCTGCCGCTAATCTTCGTCGGCTCAATGATCAGTAACGCTCCGTCCCCCCGGCCCGGACCCCGAAAGGAGTCGTCGATGAAGCGCTTCACCCTGGTGAGAGGCCTCGCCGCCGCGCTGGTCGTCTTGAGCGCAGCGGGAGCGACGATCGTCTTCGACCAAGCCTCCGCCGCCCCGACCAAGGGCAACCCCGCCCTGGGCAAGCCCCTGTTCATGAAGAACTGCATCGTCTGCCACAAGGCCGACGGGTCCGGCGGGGTGAAGCTGACCGGCAACCCGACGCCCAACTTCAGGGACCCCAAGACCTGGGCGGACCCGAAGCGCGCCACCGATGACTACTTCCGCGACTGCATCACCAACGGGAAGATCAAGTCCGGCATGGTCGCCTGGGGCAAGAGCGGCCAGATCAAGCCGCCCGACATCGAGAACCTGATCGCCTACATCAAGACGTTCAAGCCCAAGAAGTAGGCGCTGCCGTACCCAGCGAGGGGCGGGCCACCACGGTCCGCCCCTCGCGTCGTTTTCGGGCCGCAGGGATGGCGGCGGCCGGGGGCCGCTCAGCGGAACTCGATGCTCCAGGGCATCAGCGTGAGCGCCACGCCGGAGGGGAAGGTCGCGGCCGCGAGCCAGGCCTGGACCACGGGCGGCAGGCTCATCGCCCCGTTGGCGTCCTCGTCGGTGCCGTCCTCGTCGATCAGGTCGGCGAGCATGCCCTGGAGGAAGGTCCGCTCGGGCCGCGGGACCACGTCGACCGTCACCTCCTCGTCGTCGGCGATCCCGGCCCGCCGGCGGGCCATCTGGACCGCGCGATCGATGCCGCCCAGGCCGTCCACCAGACCGAGGCGGCGCGCGGCGAGCCCGGTCCACACGTGGCCCTGCCCCACCGAGTCGACGGCCGCCGTCGGCTGATGCCGGCCCTCGGAGACCCGGCTCAGGAACACGCGGTAGACCTCGTCCATCTGGCTCTGGAACCGGCCCGCCTCCTCGACGGTGAAGTCGCGATACGGCGAGAACATCTCCGCGTGGCGCCCTCGTGAGACGGTCTCCACGTTGAGTCCCAGCTTGTGGTAGAGGCCGAGCAGGTTGAGCTTGCCCCCGAAGGCGCCGATCGAGCCGGTGAGCGTCCCGGGCTCGGCGACGATGCTGTCCGCGGGGGCGGCGATGTAGTAGCCGCCCGACGCCGCCAGGTCCGACATGCTCACGACCAGCGGCTTGCGCGCGGCACAGCGCTTGACCTCGCGCCAGATGTCGTCGGCGGCCTGGGCCGAGCCGCCCGGGCTGTCGATGCGCAGCACGACGCCGCGGATCGAATGCCGCCCGGCCACGTCGCGCAGCGCCTTGATGATCGTCTCCGACCCGAGCACGTCGCCCTCCCCCGGCCCGCCGCGGCTGCGTCCGTCGGCGATGGTCCCGGCCGCCGTGATCAGCGCGATGTGGGGCCCCACGCGCGGCGAGTCGATGCGGTCGAGGTAGCGGGTGAGCGTGAGCGTCGGCCGGCGGCCGCCACCGCGATGGACCGCGAGCGTGTCCACCTCGGGACGGTGGAGCAGGGTGTCGATCAGGCCGCACGCCCGCGCCTCGCGCGCGCCGTAGGGCCCGTCGTCGAGCAGGCGCTTGACGGAGTCGGGCGGGAGGTCGCGCGCCCGCCCCACGCTGTCGGCGAACAAGCCATAGGCGTCGTCGACCAGCTCCTCGAGCGCCTCGCGGGCGGGCGGCGACATGCCGGTGCGCATCCACATCTCGGTGGCGGACTTGAAGCGCCCGGCCTGGGCGAAGTTGGGCGTGATGCCGACCTTGTCGAACGTCCCGCGCAGGAAGAGGGCGGAGGCCGTCAGGCCATCGAGCTGGAGCAGGCCCAGCGGCGGACAGGCGATCGTGTCGGCGATCGAGGCGAGCAGGTACTCGTGCTCGCCGCCGCCCGAGAGCGACGCGTAGACCGGCTTGCCCACGCGCCGGAACTCCGCCACCGCGTCGCGAATCTCCGCGACCTTGGCCCAGCCCCACTCGACGTCGTCGATGTGGAGGACGAGGGCGACGATGTGCGGATCGGTGGCCGCGTGCCTGAGCCCGTGGGCCAGCGCCCAGACCGTCGGCCGGCCGGACCGCAGCAGGTCGAACACGCCGTTGGCGGGCGGATGCGATTCCTCGACCTGGGACGGCACGTTGAAGATGAGCACGGTGGAGGCCGGCGTCGGGCGCGACGGTCCCTGGATCGCGAGCACCGCGATCAGGACCGACGCTCCCAGCACCGCGATCAGCACGACGAACACTAGAACGGCGCGACGCGACGACATGGGCCTCCCTTCCGATGGTGGATGCGGCGAGGCGCGAGTGTACGGGGGGCGGCCCGCCGGGACAACCGGTGGGCGCCGGACGGCGCTCAGCGGGCGAGCCAGCGCAGCTCGAGCGACAGGTAGAGGCTCGCCCCGTCCTCGGAGGGATCCGTGTGCCGCTCGTAGCGCAGCGAGGTGGTGGCGCGCAGGCTGAGCCGCCCCGGCAGCCGCTGGTCCACGAAGCCGTCGAGCTCGTAGAAGGCGAACGAGGAGTGCAGGTCGAGCAGGACGCCCACGTCCGGCGCGTGGTCGTACTCGCGCCAGCCGGCGGCCGGCGTCAGCGACCAGAGGGCGCCGGCGCCCAGTCGCTCGAACTCGAGCGCGCCGCCGATCTCGTGGTACCCCTCGCCGGGGGCGAGCCGGCTCGACAGGATCTCGCCGCGCGGGCCCAGGCCCAGCGACCAGCGCCCCTCGAGCTCGTAGCGGACGGCCAGCCGGCCGCGCACGATCGTGTAGTCGAAGAAGCTGGTGCTGTCCGGTCGGTCGTACTGCATCGCCTCGACCTCGGCCCGCGACCTAAGCCCCCACCGCGACGCCACGCGTACCTCGCCCTCGAGCGACGCGGCCTCGTCCCAGAACGCGTCGCGGCTGTCGCGTGCCGGTTTCCGGGTCTGGCGCCGGTGACCGCCGGTCTCGAAGGCGATCGCGCCGCGGTCGAGGAACGGGTGCCGCCAGCGCCCCTCCCACTCGTGCTCGAGGTGGTCGCGCGCCGTGGAGTCGGGGAACGCCCGGATCGCCAGCGCGTAGCCGAGCCGCCACTCGTCCCCCAGCAGGCCCAGGTGATCGAAGGCGAGCGAGGCCCGGCCGGCGTCGCGGTCGAGGAGGAACTCGGAGCCCGGGCCGCCCGCCCGCAGGACGTCGCCGGCGAGCCCCAGCTCGGCGGTGGTGGCCTCCGAGAGGTCGCGGCGGAGGCGCCCACGCGCCGCCCCGCGCCACTCCTGCTCGTCGCGCCCGAACGTCTGATCGTGCCGCCACTCGATCGACGGCAGGAGCGCGAGCCGCCAGCCTTCCGCGAAGTCGTCCCGCCAGTTGAGCGTGAAGCCGTCGCGCTGGATCCGGTCGCCGAGGCTGAGCTCGTTCCGCAGCTGGTAGACCACGCGCCGCTCGCCGCGCGTGCCCTCGACGGCTGCCACCAGGATCCCGGCGTAGCGGGCCTCGGGCGTGCTCACCCGCTGGCGCCCGAGGAACGTGGTGTCGAGGAAGGCGTCCTGGTAGTAGAGCTCGTTGGTGAGGTCGGTGCCGGCCCCGGTCTCGATCCGGACGCGCATCGTGTCGGGACCCGGCTCGCCCGCGCGCGCGGCCGCGGACAGGCCGGCGCCGAGGAGCACCAGCGCCAGGACGAAGATGCAGCGCCGGCCGCCATGGCGATGCGCTTGGGCGCCGGGCCGGGCACGCTCGATGGCCCCGTGGCGAGACGCGTGGGCGCCGGGCAGCCGCCAGGCCGTCCCGGGCCCGCCTTCCATCCGATGCTCGCGGCCGCTCAATCCCGTGCCGGCGCGGTCATCGGCCTGTCGTCAGGGGGCGCAGGACCGCCCCCTCAACGGGCCCCGGTCAGTCGGATGGCGCGGTGGGCGAAGGTGCGGGCGGACTGCGTCAGCTTGAGGCTCGCCTCGAGATGGTCGGCCCGGAACTGCGCCGTCGCCTCGGTCTCGAGCTCGACCGCGCGGTTGAGCGCCGCGCGCGCCGGGTCGCTGCCGTGCTCGGCCACGAGATCCCTTGCATGGGCGATCAGCTCGTCGGTGCGGGCGAGGGCACGCTCGGCCGCGTCGTGGAGGTTGTCCTCGAGATTGCACAGCCGGAGCGCCCGCAGCGCCCGCTCGCGCGCGCTCATGGTGAGACGCAGCGCCGCCAGATAGCGGCCCTCCTGCGACGCGCCCTCCGCGCGCACCTGCATCTCGAGTGCCGCCCTCAGCATGGCGCGGGCCC
This sequence comes from Candidatus Eiseniibacteriota bacterium, assembly GCA_005893365.1. Classification (GTDB taxonomy): domain Bacteria; phylum Eisenbacteria; class RBG-16-71-46; order RBG-16-71-46; family RBG-16-71-46; genus WS-11. The sequence goes on along the minus strand of VBPB01000110.1, from coordinate 1,368 downwards.
GGTCGATGTCGCAGTCCGCCAGCCGCTCGCGGGTGCGGTCGAGCAGCTCACGCGTGCGCTCGAGCTGGACCAGGACGCGATCCGGGTCGGGCAGCCCGTTGATCAGGGCGATCGCCTTCTCGGCATGGAGGCGCGCCCGGCGGGTGAGATCGAGGGCGCGCAGGTCGTGGCCCGCCGTGAACTCGACCCGGGCGTTGGCCTGGAGATCCACCGCCAGCGTCAGCTCGCCCTGCGCCTCGCGGTTGTCGGAGGCGCCGACGATGTCCTGCGCGCGCGCGATCACGTCGTCGGTGCGCTCGATCGCCACCAGGACGTCATCGTGCGTCTGCGCCAACGCCGGCACGGCGTTGCCCGCGAGCACGACCGCCAGGAGCGTCATCAGGGTCCATCGCCGCGGGATCATCGAGCCTCCAAGGGCCAGGAACGCGGCCCACGATACTCGAAAGGGTTGTTGGGCCACTCCTTATGCAAAGCACCCGCCGTGCCCCGATGGCTGGCGGCCGGCCGGGCCGGCTATATGCCGTATCCCCAATGGACTCGGGCGCTGCGCTGTGTTGGTGCGGCGCTTCCGATGACCAGAACATGGACGCCGCGGTACGCCCCTGCGCACGTCGCTGCCCGGGCGCGGCCAGCGCGCCGCAGGACGCGGTGGTACGCCCGCCACGCGCCGCTGCCCGGGCGGGCGTGCGCGCCTCAGGCGCGGCGGTATGCCCACCGCACGCGCCTGCCCGGGCTCGGCCAGCCCGCCACCGGGCTCGGTGCTCACGGGCGGAAAGACAGAAGCCCCGATCCCTCGCCGGGGACCGGGGCTTCGTAGAAAAATGGGGCGGCGACCTACTCTCCCACCCGGTTTCCCGGGCAGTACCATCGGCGCTGGAGGGCTTAACTTCTCTGTTCGGAATGGGAAGAGGTGTGACCCCTCCGCCAGTGCCACCCCAAAAAGGATGACAATCGACATACGAGACGCGGGCTACACAGAAAACGCACTTTAGAAAAACCGGTCAAGCCGCACGGCTGATTAGTACGGGTCGGCTGAAATCCTTACGGACCTTATACCTCCCGCCTATCGACGTCGTAATCTCCGACGAGCCTTCAGGTGGCTTGCGCCACGGGATCCCTCATCTTGGGGTGTGTTTCGCGCTTAGAGGCTTTCAGCGCTTATCACATCCGAACATAGCTACCCGGCAATGCTCCTGGCGGAACAACCGGTACACTAGAGGTTCGTTCGCTCCGGTCCTCTCGTACTAGGAGCAACTCCCCGCAAGGATCCTCCGCCCGCGATGGATAGGGACCGAACTGTCTCACGACGTTCTGAACCCAGCTCACGTACCGCTTTAATGGGCGAACAGCCCAACCCTTGGGACCTTC
>VBPB01000335.1 GCA_005893365.1 Candidatus Eiseniibacteriota bacterium | reverse complement strand
TGGGGCTGGGCGATGGACGGCCACTTCTCGAATGGATTCGGCGATTCGAAGTTCCCGGCGCGCTCGGACAGCGGCGGCTACGGCGAGTTCCAGCACGCCCGCTCGGCCGACGCGACCTTCAGCCGCCAACTCGGGCCGCGCATCCTGGCCCGGATCACGGGCAGCATCTCGCTGACCTCCTATCGCTACTCGCTGATCGGGAAGTACACCACGCCGCCCGTGTCCCGGGACCAGTGGCGACAGTCGTGGCGGGCCGATGCCAACTACTCACGGAACGAGCGGTTCAGCACCGGGGTCGCGCTGGACGTGTCCAAGAACAAGCTGATCAACATCCCCAGTGCCAGCACCGGCTCCAACAACAACACGCGCTCCTACCGCGCCGAGTGGCACTGGACCTGCCGCCTGCTGGAGGGCCTCACCGCGACCCAGCGGAACACGCTCAGCGCCGACTACCTCGAGTACCCGTTCAGCGCCGAGAACAACCGCCTGACGCTCGACTACGCCGCCGTGACCACGCTCAACGCCATCATGAACCCGCGCCTCAGCATCAACGTGACCCACAACAGCCGGCGGAGCCCGGCCGGGAACTACACGCTCTATCCCGACGGCCTCGCCTACTTCGCCCGCTCGGACGAGACCGGCAACGCCGCGCTGACGGCCGCGATCGCCTACACCCCGTCGCCCGCGATCGCGTTCTCGGTCGAGCCCGCCTACTTCTCCTCGGACCGCTCGGCGGCCGCGAACGGCGTGGTCGCCCCCCAGCGCGCCAACCGCTCGCTGAGCGTCTCGGCGGGCGCCAACATCAACTGGAGCATCTCCAAGAACGGGCTGCTGCGCGGCGACATCCACCGCGCCTACCGGGCGGACCGCACGACCACGTATTCCTCGGGCCTGCCCCAGGCCACGCCGCGCTCTGACGGGACCCGCCCCAAGGCTTAGGCTGCGCCGCCTGATCCTGCTCGCCGTGGCGTGGTGTGCGGTGACGGGCGGAGTCTTCAGCGGCTGCAAGGGGCTGTTCACCCCCGCCATCCCCGAGCCGCCGAGCGGTGCCCCGATCGTCAATCACTACGAGACGGTGGACTCGACGCTCGCGACCATGGCGCTCGCGATCGGCGCCAAGGACCAAGGCCGCACGGCCTGGCTCAACGCGTTCGACCAGAATGACTACCATCAGGAGTTCGACGACCGCGACCTGGCGGCGTTCAAGAGCGCGTGCCAATGCGCGGGTCCGGAGGACTGGACGTTCCCGCAGGAACAGATCTTCTACCAGGACTTCATCTCGGTGCGTCCCGAGGAGTACACCGCGGTCTTCAGCCCGCTGGATTGGAACCCGGACCCGCAGGCGGGGTCTACCGAGACGTTGGTCCATCGTGGGTACAAAGTCGTCGCCCATTCCCCGAACGGGACCGACTCGCTTATCATCGCCACCGGCACGGCCGACTTGACCTTCCACCTCACGGACGGCAAGTGGCTCATCAAGCACTGGGCCGACCGTCTGGACAGCACCGTTGGCGTCAACCCGACGGACACTTGGCAGTTGAGCTTCGGCCGCCGGCGATTGGAGTCCACCCAATGAACCCTCATCGCAGCCCGCGCCTCCGTCCGTTCATGGCACTCGCCCTCCTGGCCATCGGCCTGGCGGCGAGCGGTTGCTTCAACCCCTTCTCGCCGCGCATCGCCCCGGTCCTCGGCTTCTCGAAGCCCGCCCCGGTGCCGAACAACGCCTCCAATCTGCTGAGGTTGTTCGAGTGGTGCTACAACTACAAGGCGAACACCGAGTACCGCGAGTTGTTTACCGACGACTATCGGTTTGTCTTCGACCCGGTCGACTCGTCGGGAGCCGAATACCAGGGCACGCCCTGGACGCGCGAGGACGAGCTGATCAGCGCCGCGCATCTGTTCGTCGGGGGCAGTGCGGACCAGGAGCCGGCGAGCAGCATCACCATGCGTCTCGACCGGAGCTTCAACGTCATTCCCGACGGGAACTACGTCAAGTGGGACCCCACCGGCGTCTGGCACAAGAGTGTCCGCACCCAGCTCTTCCTCACCATCCAAACGCCGAACGGGAGCGGCTGGGACATCTCGGGTGCCGCGACCTTCTTCCTGGTGCGCGGGGACTCGGCCCTCATCCCGCAGGAGTTGAAGGATCTCGGCTTCGGGCCCGATCCCAATCGCTGGTACATCCGCCGGCTGCTGGACGAGACCGCCCACCCGGACGCGGGCGGAGGCCTTGCCTCCGTCGGCCCGGCGACGGGTCAGGTGCGTGCGACCGCGCCGGTGGCGGCCCCTGCCGCGGTCGCCGAACTACCGATCGAGGTCTCGTGGGGATTCATCCGCGCCTATTACCGCGGCCGCCCAGGCAGCGCGAGCCCGGCGGTGGCGGGCCGACTCCCCGCCCGCTGACGGCGCGGCCGCGCGCGCGGGGTCGAGGCGGCGATGCTTGTTGGCGATGAGGGTGGGCGATATACTGCCGCCCGCCCGTCGTCAAGCACCCCCATCGAATGCCACGCCCGTCCCCGCGGGCGGGATCCCCGCCGCGAACGCGACACCCCACGCCGGAGGTGGTCATGCCCGCTGAGGGCGCGAATCTCCAGAAGGAACTGAACCCCCTCGCCAACGCCGGCCGGCAGTTCGACGAGGCGGCCGACCGTCTCAACCTCCCCGCCGGCATCCGCGAGGTCATCAAGCGCTCGCGCCGCGCGACCATCGTCTCGCTGCCGGTGCCGATGGACGACGGGACGCTCAAGGTGTTCACCGGCTACCGCGTCCAGCACTCGATCGTCCGCGGCCCCGCCAAGGGCGGCATCCGCTACCACCCGGACGTGACGCTCGAGGAGGTCGAGGCGCTGGCGGCCTGGATGACCTGGAAGTGCGCGGTCGTCAACATCCCCTTCGGCGGCGGCAAGGGGGGCATCGTCTGCGATCCGGCGAAGATGTCGCGCGGGGAGCTGGAGCGGCTGACGCGACGCTACGCGGCCGACCTCTCCGACCTGTTCGGCCCCGAGAGCGACGTGCCCGCCCCGGACGTGAACACGAACGAGCAGATCATGGCGTGGATCGTCGACACGTACTCGATGCACGAGCGGCGCACCGAGTACGCGGTCGTGACCGGCAAGCCGCTCGAGGTCGGCGGGTCCGCCGGCCGTCGCGAGGCCACCGGGCGCGGCGTGCTGTTCTGCGTCCGCGAGGCGTGCGCCCACCTGAAGCTGCCGCTGGCGGGCGCCCGCGTGGCGGTCCAGGGGTTCGGCAACGTCGGCTCGGTCTCGGCCGACCTGATGGCGCGCGACGGGGCCAGGATCGTCGCCGTCAGCGACGTGACCGGCGCCGTGCAGGCGCCGGAGGGACTCGACGTCGCCACCCTCATCGCCTGGGTGGCGGACCACCGCGGCGTCAAGGGGTTCCCGGGCGGGAAGCCGTTCACCACGCCGATCGTCGAGGTCGATTGCGACATCCTCGTGCCCGCGGCGCTCGAGAACCAGATCACCCGCGAGAACGCCGACCGCATCCGCGCCCGCATCGTCGCCGAAGGGGCGAACGGGCCGACCACGCCCGACGCCGACCGCATCCTCGCGGACCACGGCGTGTTCGTGATCCCCGACATCCTCTGCAACTCGGGCGGGGTGACCGTGTCCTACTTCGAGTGGGTGCAGAACCGCATGGGGTTCTACTGGCCGGAGGAGGAGGTCAACCAGCGCCTCGAGCAGGCGATGGTGCCGGCCTTCCGCGACGTGCTCGCCAAATCGCTCGAGCACAAGGTCAACATGCGCGTCGCGGCGTTCATGGTGGCCATCGAGCGGGTGGTCAAGGTGATCACGCTGCGCGGCGTATACGCCTGACCGCGTCCGTCGCGCGTCCGGCGGACCCCTCACCCCCCGCCTCGGTTTAGAACCTCAGGCGCACGCCCATCTCGACGATGTCGCTGAAGGGCTCCCGGACCGGCCGCCAGCCGAACCCGACCGCCAGCCGCGACTCGCCGGCGCGGACCCGGACTTCCCCGCCCAGCGCGACGCCGCGGTACAGGTCGTCGCCGCTCCCGAACTTGGTGTCCGACGCGCCGGTCGTCGGATCGATCGCGTTCACCACCGAGCCGAACCACGAGCCCCGGAGCACGAACTGGTCGCGGTAGGCCCACTCCGCTTCTGGAAGGCGCCGAGGATCTGCAGGACGTTCGCGCCCTCGCGCATGAGGTCCGCGTTGGCGGCGAACGAGAAGTACGAGGGCATCTCGAACTTGGCGGTCGTGAAGCGCACGATCCGGTTCGCGGAGCCAGGCTCCGATCCCGGCGGCAAGATGCTGATCTCGAGATCCTCGCCGTTGAACTCCATCGAGTTCCCGAGGTTCTTCATGACCATCCCGAGCTTCAGGTTCCGCCAGCCCGTCGTGTACTGGACGCCGAAGTCGAAGGCCACGCCGCTCGCGGTCATGTTGAGGATGTGCTCGTTGTCGTAGCTCGCGGTGAGCCCGAACCGCACGCGATCGGTGAAGGCACGGGCCCATGAGAGCCCGAGCACGGTGAAGCTCGGATTCACCGTCTCGCCGGTCCCGTCCGGAGCCTGCTCGGTCGTGAGGATGACCTCGCCGATCGACAGCACCTTGGCGCTGAAGCCGAGGACGCCGAGCCCTCCCGCCTTGGCCACGACCGCCGCGTAGTTGACCTTCATGTCCGCGAAATAC
>VBPB01000334.1 GCA_005893365.1 Candidatus Eiseniibacteriota bacterium | reverse complement strand
TGCGCCCTCTCCACCACGTCGCTCGCCGTGGTCTACGCGGTGCTGGTCGAGACCGGCCTCACCGCCACCGAGGTCGGCAAGCTCATCATGGCCGCCACCTTCGTGACCGACATCGGCGTCGCGCTGGCGCTCTCGGTCCTGTTCGTGACGCCGAGTGTCGCCACCGCCGTGTTCTTCGTCGCCTCCGCGGGGGTGATCGCGCTGGCGCCCCGGTTCGTCCCGCCCATCTTCGAGCGCTACGGCGCGCGCGTGATCGAGCCCGAGGTGAAGTTCATCCTGGCCCTCCTGCTCGGCTTCATGCTGCTGGCCAGGGTGGGGCAGAGCCACGCGGTGCTGCCGGTGTTCGTGCTCGGCCTGGTCCTGGGGCCGATGTTCCACCGGCGCCCCGACCTGCTGCGCAAGCTGCGCGTGGTGGCCTTCGGCATGGTGACGCCGTTCTTCTTCCTCAAGGGCGGCATGAACGTCTCGCTCGCGGCCCTCGGGCCCCAGGTGGGCGTGCTCGCGGCGTTGCTGGCGGTGAAGCTCGCGGCCAAGGGCCTGGCGGTGTTCCCGCTCGCGCGCCGGCACATGCCGGGGGCGGCGACCTACACCACGCTCCTGATGAGCACCGGCCTCACCTTCGGCACCATCTCGTCGCTCTATGGGCTCCAGGCGGGGATCATCGACGCGACGCAGTTCTCGGTGCTGGTCACGGTGGTGATCGCGAGTGCCGTGGTCCCGACCGCGATCGCCCAGCGCTGGTTCACGCCCCGGCTCACGCCCGAGCTCAAGGAGGAGGTGCTGGCCCGGGAGGAAGAGAGCATGTAGGGGCCGCCCGCCCGCACGTGGGCGCGTGCGCGCCGGCCCCGCGGGCCGCTCAGAGCGGGAACGCGCCGTCGAACTTGGTGCCCTCGCCCAGGGCGATGGCGTGGCGCATCTGCTCGGCCAGCTGGGCCGACATGTCCTTGGTGACGTCGCTGAACATGCTCTTGATGGGTGGCGGCGGGAGGGCCTCGGCCGCCTGGATGGCGGCACCGATCTCCTCGCCCAGCTCCTGCGTCCAGCGTTCCTCTTCGCCTTGGGCGAGGTGGCCCGCCGCCTCGAGCCACGCGCGCACGCGGGCCAGCGGGTCGCGGCGCTCCCATTCGGCGATCAGCGCCGCCTCGCGGTAGCGCGTCGGGTCGTCGCTCGAGGAGTGGCCGCCCATGCGGAACGTCACCGCCTCGACCAGCGTCGGCCCCTCGCCGCGCCGCGCGCGCGCCACCGCCTCGCGCGTGGCGCCGATCACCGCCAGCAGGTCGTTGCCGTCCACGCGCACGCCGGGGAAGCCGTACGCCTGCGCCTTGATGGCGATGCTCTCGGCCGCGGTCTGCCGCGCGAACGGGACCGAGATGGCCCACTGGTTGTTCTGGCAGAAGAACACCAGCGGCAGGCGGAACACGCCGGCGAAGTTGGCGGCGGCGTGGAAGTCGCCGACCGAGCTGGCGCCGTCGCCCATGTAGCCCATGCACACGATGTCGTGCCCGAGCTTGCGCGCCGCCCACGCGGCGCCCATCGCGTGCGGGAGCTGCGTGCCGATCACCGAGGACCAGGCCACGGTGTTCACCTTGCGGTCGCTGAAGTGGCAGGGCATCTGGCGCCCGATCAGCACGTCGCCGCTGTTGCCGATGAGCTGGCAGACGATCTCCTGGACGGTGGTGCCGCGCCACAGCGAGACGCCCATCTCGCGCAGCGCCGGGAACACCCAGTCGTCCGCGCGCAGCGCGTACGCCGACCCGGTCACCGCGGCCTCCTGGCCGGTGGCCGTGCCGTAGAAGCCGATCCGGCCCTGGCGCTGGAGCGACAGCATGCGCGTGTCGAGCACGCGCATCTTGACCATGTGGCGGAACAGAGCGCGCAGGTCGTCGCGCGGTAGGTCGGGCGGCGACCCGACGACCCGGCCGTCGGGATCGAGGTGCTGGAGCAGGGGCGCGCTCACCCGATCTCCCGCTCGCCGAGCCAGGACTCGGGCTCGGCCAGCCGCGCGATCAGGGCGTAGAGGAAGTCCGCGCCCACCGCGCCGTCCACGACCCGGTGATCGAGCGAGAGCGAGAGGTTGGTCATGTCGCGGGCGACGATCGCGCCGTCCACCACCACCGGCCGCAGCTTCACCTCGTGGACGCCGAGGATGGCGACCTGGGGGTGATGGATGATCGGCGTGGCGAGCAGCCCGCCCTTGGCGCCGGTGGTGGTGACCGTGAATGTGCCGCCCTGGAGCTCGTCGAGCGCGAGCGTCCCGGCGCGGGCGGCGTCGGCCAGCCGCTTGATCTCGGCGGCAATGCCGAGCAGTGGGCGCGTCGCCACGTCGCGCACCACCGGGACGGTGAGCCCGTCGGCGGTGGCGGTCGCGATCCCCACGTGGAGGTAGTGCTTGAGCACCACCTCGTGGGCCTCGTCGTCGAGGCTGGCGTTGAGGAGCGGGAACTGCTGGAGCGGCTCGGCCAAGGCCTTCACCACGTAGGCGAGGTAGGTGAGGGGGATCCCGGCGGCCTGCGCGCGCGGCTTGGTGCGCGCGAGGTGGGCGGCGATGGCGCTCATCTCGCACTCGGCGACGAACGTGAAGTGGGCCGCGGTGTCGAGCGAGCGCCGCAGGGTCTCGGCGATGCGGCGCCTCAACCCGCGCAGCGGCACGCGCTCCTCGGGGCCGGCCGCGGCCCCGCGCGGCGCCGGAGCGCCCGGGCGCGCCGCGGTGCCCACCTCACCGGCGACGGTGATGGTCACGATGACCGCACCCACCGGCACCACCTGGCCCTCCTCGGCGAGGAGGGCGGCGATGGTCCCGGTCCGTGGGGCCGGGATCTCCACGTTGGCCTTGTCGGTCATCACCTCGACCAGCGGCTGGTCCTCCTTCACGGCATCGCCGGGCTTGACCAGCCAGCGCACGATCTCGCCTTCGGCCACGCCCTCGCCGATGTCGGGGAGCTTCACCTCGAACGGCAAGTTCAGGCCTCCCGATCCGATGGCGGCTCTGGAATGAAGACGCGTCTGAGGGGCAGAAGCCCCTTGTACCTCGAGTCAAACCGTTCGTAATGGCTCAGCACTAGATTCACGAGTTCATCGCCGTCAATCAACCGAAGGTTCGACTTG
>VBPB01000109.1 GCA_005893365.1 Candidatus Eiseniibacteriota bacterium | reverse complement strand
GGTGCGGCTGGCGCCGGAGCTGGGGCACGTGCTCGCCGACGAGAATCAGATGCAGCAGGTGGTCATGAACCTGGTCATCAACGCGCGCGACGCCATGCCCGAGGGCGGCCGTCTGACGCTCGCCACCGCCGTCGCCGAGCTGGGGGGCGACGGCGCCGAGCGCCATCCGCGGCTGCCGCCCGGCCGGTACGTGGTGCTGACGGTCTCGGACACCGGTGTCGGCATGGACGCCGAGACGCGGGCGCGGATCTTCGAACCGTTCTTCACCACCAAGCAGCGCGGCAGGGGGACCGGGCTCGGGCTCGCCACCGTCTACGGCATCGTGAAGCAGAGCGGCGGCGACATCGGGGTCGCGAGCGCGCCGGGCCGGGGCTCGGTCTTCACCATCCACCTGCCGCGGCTCGAGGGGGCGGGAACCGCCCGCCCCGAGTGGGTCGCCGCCGGGCCGATGCCCACGGGCTCCGAGACCGTGCTGCTGGTGGAGGACGAGGCGATGGTGCGGGACCTCCTGCGCGGCATGCTGGAGAAGCTCGGCTACCGGCCGCTCGCGACCGGCTCCGGCGACGAGGCGCTGGCGGCGGTCGCCGGCTGGCGCGGGCCGATCCACCTCATGGTGACCGACGTGGTCATGCCGGGGCTGAGCGGGCCCGAGCTGGCGCAGCGGCTCAAGCCGCTCCATCCCGAGCTGCGGGTGCTCTACATCTCGGGCCACACCGACGACGAGATGCTGCGCCACGGCGTGCGCGAGGGTCTGGCCGCATTCCTCCAGAAGCCCTTCACCATCGACACGTTCGCGCGCAAGCTGCGCGATGTGCTGGAAGGCGCGAAGCCGGATTGAGATGCGGGCCCGGCCGGCTCGGCATACCGCGCCAACGCGTTCCGGAACCCGTCAACACGCCCCGGGGCGTGTTGGGGTGTCGGAAAAGGTCGCCCGGCGCAGACCGGCTGGGTATCTCATCGAGCGACTGTCCCCGTATCGATGAAGAGGGGTTGCCCCCTGGCCGCGGTAAGGTCCGCGGCGGACCACGGGGTCATCCATGACGGACGCCCCAGGATTCGAGCACACGACGTTCGCCGCTATCGCCGCAAGCGCAGCGTGGCGGTCTCAGCGAGGGTTCTCGGATCCGTTCATCACCGCAACCGACGCTGAATCTGAGCAGGTGATCCCGGCTTGTCCCCATAGGCGCGAAGCCCGTTCCCCCGTGTGGGGCCCCGCTGCTCGACAACCCGTCTTCATAGGCGGGGAAAGTCGGATTGGCCAGGACCGTCCGAGGCTGCGCCGACTGGGTAATCGAGGTCACCGATACAGCGCCTTGACTGAGCCCCAGGTCTTGTTCGCCGTCGGCACCGCATTCGGACAGCCGGGGGCGGCGATGGCGCCACCCTGCCAGGTCACCCAGTTACGAGCGGAGGGGCCGCGGAACTCAAAATACGGGAGGTTGGTCTGCGTAACGCGGATGAAGGCCAGCAGGAAGCAAGCCGGAGTCTCGCAGCCAGTGCAGGTGCCGACCGTCGCGCCGAACTTGAGCTGGAAGGTGAACGAGTAGGTCTCGGTGTACTCCGGCACTGCCGTCGCCAGGTTAGGGTCGATGGCCACGACCATCGTGAAGCGCACGCGCTGCGGGGGGCAACCGCCGCAGTACGGGGGGCAATCGCCGCCGCAAAACTGCCCGATACCGGCCCTCATACCGCTTTGGGGCCCGCCGGCGATGGTGCTCCAGTAATCGTAGATGCCGACCGCGCCAGCATCCCGGCATACGGTGGTGTTCATCCCGAAGCCCGCGTCACGCGGGGACACGGTCATGTTCCACCAGCAGGGCAGCGACGTGCCGGCCGTCTGGGCGTCCAGCACGATTTCGTTGCCATTGACCGCCTGCCCACCGCCGGCAGGCAACACGAAGGTGCCGTACAGGTTCTTGGTCTCTTCCGTGTTGCTGGTGCAGGACGAGGTCATGTTGAGATTCGTCCCGAGCGATGCGGTGCAGTCGTTCCAGGACAGGTTCGTGCCCGGCCCTTGGGCCGTGGCGGCCCCCGCCGTCAGAGGGAGGAGGACAGCCGTGAGCAGGAGTGTCTTCTTCATGTGCTCCAGGAGCTGATGTGCCCTTGCAGGGCGATGGGATGCCGGCAAGTCGGGCGGCTTGCACCGCATTCTCGCACGTCCCCCGCATGATTGGGGCGAACTTTCGACCTGAACGCTGGAACCCGGATCGCCGCGGTTGCGCCGGGGAGGGGGGGCGCATGCGGGAAGGGATGGGGTGGATGACGGGGTTCGAACCCGCGACCACTGGAGCCACAGTCCAGTGCTCTACCAGCTGAGCTACATCCACCACCAGGCCGTATCGGCTCGGCTGCGCCGGCACGACCGCCAGGTCCCGTCCCGGGTGCCAGACGCCGCCAGGACGCCCGGGGCGGGTCGAGACTGGCGCGCCTGGAGGGAATCGAACCCCCGACCGACGGATTAGAAATCCGTTGCTCTATCCATCTGAGCTACAGGCGCGGGGTCGTATCTCCGGCGCACCCGGGAACATGCCGCCGGTCAAGCAGTCGGGGCGAGAGGATTTGAACCTCCGACACCCTGCTCCCAAAGCAGGTGCGCTACCGGGCTGCGCCACGCCCCGGACAATACCGTGCGGTCGCGAACGGGAGAGGATACGCGGGGCCGGGGGCGGGCGTCAATCGCGCGGGCCGCCGCAATCGTGGCGCGGCCGAGCGCGCGGGCGCCGGCCCGCACCGCCCAGGCGGCATCCCGGCCGGCGCGGCGATCGCTCGCCAGCCCCGGGCCGCCGGCGCCAGGCCGATCAGCGCGGCGCGAGCCGGGCCAGCATCCTGCGGGCCGAGCGATGGCCGGGGTCGATCGCGAGCGCCTCGCGCAGCAGCGTGACCGCCCGCGTGCTGTCACCGCTCGCGAGGTACGCCTCGCCCAGGCTCGCGCGCGCGTCCGCGGATGACGGGTAGCTCTCCAGGTTGAGGTTGAGCACCGCGATCGCCTGGACCGGCTGACGCTCGTCGAGCAGGCTGCGGCCGAGTTGGTCGACATCGCTCTCCGTCGTCCGGCCCCAGCGATCGGGATGCTGCCGCTTGTAGTCCCGGTAGACCACAGTCGCGGCGGCCTCCGGTCCGCGCCGCGCCACCGATGCGCGCAGCCGCTCGACCAGCGTGGGCTCGCTCCGGTACGCGCGGATCGCCTCGAGCGCGGGGTCGTGGTTCTCGCGCGCGTCAACGATGGTGAACGGCGCCGGCAGATGCGGCGCGATCCAGGGCCGGTCGTCCCACGGGAGCCGCGCCTGCCAGGGCCAGTGCGAGACGAACACCATGAGGTCCGGGTGGTGGGGCAGCGTGACGGGCTGATTGTCGCCGTAGTGGTTCGGCCGGCCCCCCGTGGGCTCGCCCACGAACAGCGTCCGGGTGTTCTCCTCGAGCCAGTTGGCGCAGTTCTGGGCGGCCGAGAAGGTGCCGCGGCCGATGAGCGTGAACAGGTGCCCGCGCCGGTTGATGGTGGCCTCGCGCTGGATGAGCCCGTGGATCAACGGCTGCAGGATGAGATTGTTGCCGCCGTGGTTGTGCCTGAGGTCGATCACGAACGCCTCGGGCTCGAGGCTGTCGCTCGCCGCGAAGACGCGGTGGATGAACGCCGCGAAGGTCTCCCCCCGGTCGATCAACTGGACGCGGCGGAACTGCACGTAGAGCAGGCGCGGCTCGGGCAGCCAGGCGTACCAGTACGCCCGCTCGGGGTCGCGCAGATGGAGCGGGAGGGGGAGCGCCGCGCCGTCGTGCGCCGTGCGGGACCCCGGGACCGGGACGCCCTCGCCCTCGAAGTACCAGTCCACCGCGTGGGTGGTGTCGGGGACGGCGCGGGCGGCGAAGCGGGCGGTCTCGCCCGCGACCGTGCGGACCTCGAACTCGACCCGGTCGGAGTCGGGCGAGATCCCCAGGGACTAGAGCACGCGGGGCATGGTGAGGAAGAACGGGGCCCGGTCGAGCCGCGTCATCTCGTTGTCGCCCGACGAGATCTCACGGGCGCGCCGCAGGGCCTCCTCGGCCGTGACCGCCCCGATCCGGACCACCCGGGCCCCCGCGTACCGCGCGTAGGCGGGGGCCGCCGCGACCACCGCGAGCCCGTCGTCGAACGCGGCCAGCCGCACCGGGATCACCTGGCCGAAGCCCATCGCCCGCGAGGTCGGGAGCGCCAGCGTGTGGCCGTCCTCCAGCATCGCCGCCAGCCGCATGACGCCGACACAGACCCCGGCGTCGGAGAGGTCGGGGACCCGGGCCTCGAGCGCGTGGAGCGCCGAGTCGAACCGGGCCTCGGCGACGTGGGCGAACGGCTTGGGATGCACCGCGCGCAGCTGGGTGGCGAAGGTACCCAGGTCCTCGCGCCAGAGCCGGTCGCGCGTCGCCTCCGCCCGGGCCATGCCCGGGAACAGGAGGCTCACCGCCAGCGGGAGGGCTAGTAGGGCCACCGCGGTCGGGGCGCGAGGGGCTTGGGCCATGAGGGTCTCCGGGGGTCGTGCGGCCCGCCGGCGCGAGGTCGTCCCGGCGGTCGGCACGTGTTACGGCGGCGGACGCGGGCAGGTTTCGCGGACTCGGCGCGGATTCGGCGATTGCGCCCGGGTACCCCCCAGCGTACGCTCCGCTCCTTCACAGGGCCCCCGTGACGGGGACCCCATCGGAGCCAGGAGGAGACGGACATGAGCGGCGTCAACAAGGTCATCCTGATCGGCAATCTCGGTGCCAATCCCGAACTGCGCTACACGCAGGGCCAGCAGGCGGTCGCCAACCTGCGTCTGGCGACCACCGAGAAGTGGACCGACAAGAGCGGGCAGAAGCAGGAATCCACCGAGTGGCATCGCGTGGTGGTGTGGGGCAAGCAGGCGGAAATCTGCGGGCAATACCTCACCAAGGGCCGGCAGATCTACGTCGAGGGCAGCATCCGCACCCGCCAGTGGCAGGACCAGCAGGGGCAGAAGCGGTACACGACCGAGGTCGTCGCCCGTAACGTGCAGATGCTCGGCGGCCGTGGGGAACGGCCGGGCGGCGACACCGAGGCGACCGTGCCGCCGGACGACACCGCCATCCGCGACGACTTCGGCGGCGGTCCGGACGACGACATCCCGTTCTGAGACGCGCGGAACACCGCGTCGAACCGGCCCCGCCCGCATCCAACGGGAGATGGCCGCCGGGAGGGACTTGGATTCGGCGCTCCCGGCCGGCGGGTGACACCGCTGCGGTGGTCCCCCCGCTCGGGGGCGCCGTTCACTTGGGAGTAGGGGGGGCGACAGGTCTCGACGGGGGTCGAGAACCAGGGAGCGCAGGCCGGGGACCCGTGACCTCGTCAAAAAAACGGGAACATCACAACTGCCGAGAACCAGCAGTTGGCTCTCGCCGCCTAATAAGCGGTGAGCGGTCGCCCGGACCCCGCCTGTGGGGGCCGGTGCGAGCGTCATACAAACGCAGGCTGGTCCAAGGCCCTCGCTCGTGGGCGGCGGACGAGAACCAATCGAGCTGGCGCGCCACTGATCCCGCCGGTCGGAGCGGGGGCGCGCGAGATCCAATCGGCCGGACACGCCTGTAGGACTGCCTGGGGAACGGCTTTCGGACGCGGGTTCGATTCCCGCCGCCTCCACCATCTTCTTTTTCGATCTCACCATGGCATGAAGGGACTCACGCTCCTGGTCCTGCTGCTGGTGTCCGGGTGCGCGGCCGCACCGCTCGCGACCCCGCAAGGGGTCACCGCGCCGGCCAGCCCGCGCGGGGCCGCGGACTCGGTCATCGTCGTCGAGTTGAGCCTGCGCCGCAGCGCCGAGCTGGCCGACACGCGCGGGGCGCTGCGCGTCTTCGACCAGTCGCTGCGCGTCGATTACCGGCGCGACGGACGGGGCCCGGGGCTCGACGCCGGCGAGGTCTCGCTCGATGGCCGGCCGATGCGGCGGCTCACGGGGGGCCACGGCGGCGTGAGCTACCTGCTGGGCCGCGACGATCCGGCCGCGGGCGCCCAGGCCCACGACGATCCCTGGGCGACGCTCGCCAACCGCGGCGGGGCATCGGTCCCGGACACCGACGCGCGCGTGAAGCTGGCGCCGTTCCCGGTGGTCACCCAGCCGGCGCCGAACCAGGCGCTGCTGCGCCGCGACGAGCTGGTCGTGGTCATGCTGCCGCCGGCCGACGGCGTCTGGTACCGCGTCTCGCTCGTCGGCGCCGGGAGCACGGTCTACGCCAGCGAGCTCGGCCAGGGCCGTTGGCTCTTCGCCAGCGGCTCGCTGGCATCGCTCGAGCCGGGCCGGGCGAAGGTGCTGGTCGAGACCGAGACCTCGTGCGGCGACTGCGAGGCGGCGGGGCATCTGCACGCCGCGTGGTCCGGCCACGCCGAGCTCGAAGTCCCGGTCATGTTACTGTGAGCCGCACGGCGTTCGCCGTTGCGCCATCCGGCGTTGGCAGGGCGCGCCCCGGGCCGTTTTCCCGCTGTTTTTCCGCTTGCGCCCCCCCGGGTGCCCGACTACCCTCTCGCGTCCCGTGAAACCCGGCCCGACCGGAATTCGGAGCAATCTGGACGAGGTCCGGGAGCGGATCGCGGGGGCCGCGGCGCGTTCCGGGCGGGATGCGGGCCAGGTGGTCCTGGTCGGCGTGGTCAAGACCGTGCCGCCCGCGATCATCGGCCAGGCGCTGGGCCTGGGGCTCACCGACCTCGGTGAGAACCGGGTGCAGGAGGCGGACGCGCACGTCGCGGCCCTGGGGCGCGCGGCGGCGCGATGGCATCTGATCGGCCATCTGCAGCGTAACAAGGTGGCCCGGGCGGTGGCGTTGTTCGACCGGGTCCACGCGCTGGATTCGGTGGAGTTGGCGGAGGCGCTGTCGCGTCGCGCGGTGGAGGCGGGGCGGCGGATGCCGGTGCTGGTCGAAGTGAACGTGAGCGGCGAGGCGTCCAAGTTCGGCGTGGCGCCGGAGGCGCTCATGGGCTTGCTCGAGCGCGCGGCCGGGTTGCCCGGCCTCACGCTCGAGGGGCTGATGACGGTGGGCGCCAAGGTGGCCCGCGCCGAGGAGGCGCGGCCGGCGTTCGCGAGGCTGCGGGGACTGCGCGACCGGGCCGGGCCGGCGCTGGGACGGGCGCTCCCCGAGCTGTCGATGGGCATGAGCAGCGACTTCGAGGTCGCCGTCGAAGAAGGCGCGACACTGGTCCGGGTGGGGACGGCGCTCTTCGGCGGCCGCCCGTAGTCCAGGGAGGGACGGGCGATGTTCGTGATCGGCAATCTGCTGGACGCCGCGGCTTCGGTCCTCAACGTGGCGCTGCAGATGCTGCTGCTGGTGATTCTCATCAACGCGTTGCTGAGCTGGGTGCGGCCCGACCCGAGCAATCCGATCGTCATGATGCTCGACCGGATCTCGAGCCTGGTCTGCGACCCGATCCGCAAACTGTTCCCGACCGTCATGTCGGGCATCGATTTCGCGCCGTTCATCGCCATGCTGGCGATCTGGTTCCTGCAGATGTTCCTGGTGAATACCCTGCGCGGCATGGCGCTGCGCATGGGGTGACGGCCCGCCTGCCGGTGCGGGTGCGGCCGGGGGCCGCCGGCTCGGCCCTGACGGGCTGGATGGCCGACGGTGCGCTCAAGGTGGCGGTGAAGGAGCCGCCCGAGGACGGACGGGCGAACCGCGCGGTGACCCGGCTGCTGGCGCAGGCGGCGGGGGTGGCGGCCGGGGCGGTGCGGGTGGTGCGGGGCGCGGCCTCGCGCGCCAAGGTGGTCGAGGTGGACGGACTGGACGAGGCGACCCTCAGGTCGCGCATCACGGCGGCGATCGCCGCCGCGGAGGGACCGGATGGCGGGTGAGTTGAAGGCACGGATCGAGGAGGCGGCCGCGTACGTGCGGGCCCTGAGCCCGGTGCGTCCCGAGGTCGGCATCATCCTCGGCACCGGGCTCGGCGACTTCGCCGACGCGCTCGAGGGCGAGACCGTCGTGTCCTACCGCGACATCCCGCACTTCCCGGTCTCGACGGTCGAGAGCCACGCCGGCGAGCTGCACCTGGGCCGCCTGGCCGGCCGTCCGGTCGCGGTCATGAAGGGCCGCGTCCACTACTACGAAGGCTACAGCATGCAGCAGGTGGGCTTCCCGGTGCGGGTGCTCAAGGCGCTCGGCTGCCGGACGCTCATCATCACCAACGCGTGCGGGGGCATGAACCCCGACATGCCGGCCGGCACGCTGCTCGTGACCACCGACCACATCAACCTGATGGGCGACAACCCGCTCATCGGCGAGAACGACGACAGCCTGGGCCCGCGCTTCCCGGACATGAGCGAGCCCTACGCCCGCCCGCTCATCGCGCTCGCCGAGCGCGCCGCCCTCGGACTCGGCATCCCGCTCCAGCGCGCGGTGTTCGTCGCCGTGGCCGGACCGAACCTCGAGACCGCGGCCGAGTACCGTTTCCTGCGCCGCATCGGCGCGGACGTGGTGGGGATGTCGCTGGTCCCCGAGGACATCGTCGCGGTGCACGGGGGCCAGCGCGTGCTCGCGTTCAACGTCGTCACCGATAGCTGTCTGCCCGACGCCCTCGAGCCCGCCAGCATCCCCGAGATCCTCGCGGTGGCGGGCCGCCTGGCCCCGGTCCTGGTCCGTCTCATGACCGAGGTGGTGCGGCGTCTCGAAGAAGCGACTGAAGACCGGCTTGTCACCGCCGAAAACCGATAGGAACGGAGGACCTCATGGCCACCCAGCGCAATGCCCCACGCAGCCGGCCCGCGGCGAAGAAGACCGCACGCCCCGCTTCGGCGCACAGCTCGGCGCACCACCCGACGCACAACCCGGCGCACCACCCGGCGCACAAGGCGAAGGCGTCGAAGGGCGCTGTCCCCAAGCCGAAGGCGGCGGCCGCGCGCCCGGTCGCGAAGACCGCCACCAAGCCGCTCGTCAAGGCCGTCCCGGCCAAGGCGCCGGTCGCCACCGGCAAGGGCAAGGGGGCGCCGCGGCCGCCGGCCGTGGTGCGTCCGCTCGGGGTGCTGCCGCCCGAGTCCATCTCGAAGGCGACGCACAAGCCCGCCCGGCCGCTGCCGCTGCCGAAGCCGGTGCGACCCGTCCCCAAGAACCGCAAGGACGACGGGGTGGACGGTACCGGACGCGGCGTGACCGCCGCGGACTTCCGCGAGTTCGAGCAGCGGTTGCTCGAAGAGCGGGGCCGCGTGCTCAAGGAGATGGGGCACTACGAGGCGACGGTGCTCAAGGTCAACCCGCGCGACAGCGCCGGCGACCTCTCGGGCTACTCGTTCCACATGGCCGACGTGGGCACCGACGCGATGGAGCGCGAGAAGGCGTTCCAGCTCGCCTCGGCCGAGGGGCGCATCCTGCTCGAGATCAACGAGGCGCTGCGCCGGATGGCGCGCGGCGAGTACGGCGTGTGCGAGTCGTGCGAGAACCCGATCAGCCGGGCCCGGCTCGAGGCGATGCCGACCGCGCGACTCTGCCTGCCGTGCAAGGAGAAAGAGGAGCGGGTCGCCCGGGGCAACGCGTGACCTTCCCGCGGCACCCGTGGACGACGAGGCCGTGCGCCCCCGCCGGACGACGGGGGCCTCGTCCATGAAGCGCCCGCTCGGCCTCCTGTTCACCGTCGCCGCGGGGGTCGTGGCCCTCGATTTCTGGACCAAGCGCTGGGCGACGCGCGTCTTGGAGAACGCCCCGCCGATGCCGGTGGTCGGCGATCTGGTGCGCTTCACCTACGCGCGCAACTCGGGGGTCGCCTTCGGCATCGGCGCCGGCCTGCCGTTCCCCTACTACCTGTTCTCGCTCGCCGCCATCGCCGCCATCCTCACCCTGTTCCTGCGCCGGCGCGTGCAGGGCGGCGGACGGCGCCTGGCGCTGGCGCTCATCCTGGGCGGTGCGGTCGGCAACCTGCTCGACCGCGTCACCAGCGGCGAGGTCGTGGACTTCATCGAGATCGGCTGGCGCCAGTGGCGCTGGCCGGTCTTCAACGTGGCCGACTCGGCGGTGTCGATCGGCGTGGTGCTGTTCGCGCTCACCTGGCCGCGCCACGACTCCGCCTCGCCCACCGAGGCGGCCGGGGCCGGGACAGCCGGCCCCTCGGGCGTGCCGCCGGCCACCTCGGGGACCCAGGAGCATGACTCGGGTGCTGGACCTCTCGGTCCCGTCTCCCCGCAGCGGGGAGCGGCTGGACCGCTTCCTGGCCGCGGCGCAGACGGACCTGTCGCGTAGCCGCCTCCAGGGGCTGATCCGCACCGGCCACGTGTCGGTGAACGGCGGGGCCGCGCGTGCCGCGCAGCGGGTGCACGCGGGGGACCGCGTGCGGGTCGAGATCCCGGAGCCCGAGCCGCTCGTCCTGGTCGCCGAGGCGCTGCCGCTCACCGTCGTCCACGAGGACTCAGACCTGGTGGTGCTCGACAAACCCGCCGGGGTCGTGGTCCATCCCGGCGCCGGCGTCGCGCGCGGGACGCTGGTCCACGCGCTGCTCCACCGCTATCCCGAGATCGCGTCGGTCGGCGGGGCGACCCGCCCGGGCATCGTGCACCGTCTCGACAAGGACACCTCGGGGCTGATGGTGGTGGCGCGGAGTGAGCGGGCCCATCGGGCGCTGGTCGCCGCCCTGCGCGCCCGGGAGGTGAAGCGCACGTACGTGGCCATCGTCTGGGGCGAGCCGCGCCTCGCCGGCGGCCTGGTCGAGACCGCCATGGGCCGCCATCCCAAGGACCGCAAGCGCATGGCGGTGCTGACCCGCGGCGGCAAGCCCGCCCGCACGCGCTGGCGCGTCGTCGAGCGGTTGGGCCTCGCCGCCCGGCTCGAGGTCGAGCTCGACACCGGCCGCACCCATCAGATCCGGGTCCATCTGGCGCACCTGGGACACCCGATCGTCGGCGATCCCGTGTACGGCGGTCGGGGGAAAAAGCAGTTGAGCCTCCGGGAGTCGGAGCGTAGGTTGGCGGGGGAACTCCTGGACGCCCTGCCGCGTCAGGCGCTCCATGCCGCCGCGCTGGAACTCACGCATCCGGTGAGCGGGACCCGCCTCACGTTCAGCTCGCCGCTGCCCGAGGATCTCGGACAAGCCTTGGACCTGCTCCGCGCACAGCGCGCGCGCGGCGCGCGATGACCGACCCTATGCCCGATCCCAACGCCCGAACCGAGTCCATCTTCCTGCGGCTGCCGAGCCGGCTGGAACTGCTCGGCCTGCTCGACAGCTTCACCGCCTCATTGTGTGACCGGCTCGAGTTCGACGCGGACGCCAGCTCGCAGATCACCATGTCGGTCATCGAGGCGGGGACCAACGCCATCCAGCACGGGCACGGTCGCGATGCGTCCAAACTCGTGGACATCGAGTTCCGCGTGCGACCGGAGGCCCTCGAGATCGTCGTACACGACCTGGGGAAGGGATTCGACCTCAAGTCGGTGAACGGCAACGTGACCTCGACCGAGCACCTCATGGACCTGCGCGGACGCGGCATCTACATCATGCGGGCGTGCATGGATCAGGTGCCTGCTCAAGCGGCGTCCGGCGCCCGTACAGGCAGGCTAGATCCCGCCATCGTGCGGATCCTGGCCGTGGACTGGGGCGAGCGCCGCATCGGGCTCGCCGTGAGCGATCCGACCGGCACCATCCCCACCGCCCTGCCGACGCTCACGGTGCGCGGCCGCGCCGACGCGCTCGCCCAGGTGGCCGCCGTCGCGGCCGAGTGCGAGGCCGAGCGCCTGGTGGTGGGGCTGCCGCTCCGGATGTCGGGCGAGCGGGGCGAGGCGGCCCTGGCGGCCGAGAGCTTCGCCGCCGCCCTCCGCGAGCGCCTGGGCCTGCGCGTGGACCTCTACGACGAGCGGCTCACCTCGGCCCTGAGCCAGCGGCGCCTGCACGAGGGCGGGGTGCGCGTGGGCCACGCCAAGGGCCGCGTGGACGCCGGGGCCGCGGTGGCCCTGCTCGAGTCGTACCTCCGGCGCCTGGCGGTCTCGGGCGAGGGCCCGCCCTGATGCGGCCGCGCACGTTCCGTCCCAGCCGCTGGGCGCTGGTGCTGCTCCTCTGCGCCATCCTGG
>VBPB01000333.1 GCA_005893365.1 Candidatus Eiseniibacteriota bacterium | reverse complement strand
CCGCCCCGCTGCCAGTAGCGCGGCCGGACGTTCGCCGCCAGGACCCGCTTGCGGATGCGCAACGACTTGGGGGTGACCTCGAGCAGCTCGTCGTCGCGGATCCACTCGAGGGACTGCTCCAGCGACAGCCGGTGGACCGGCAGCAGGTGGATGCCTTCCTCGGACGTCGAGGCGCGCATGTTGGTGAGTTTCTTCTCCCGCACCATGTTGGCGTCGATGTCCTCCTCGCGCGCGTTCTCGCCCACCACCATGCCTTCGTAGACGCGCTCGCCGGGCTCCACGAACATCTCGCCGCGGTCCTGGACGTGCTCGATCGCGTACCCGGTCACCTTGCCCGCGCGGTCGGCGACCAGGGCACCGGTCATGCGGTGCGGGATGTCGCCCTGCCAGGCCTCGTAGCCGTCGAAGATGTGGTTGAGCAGGCCGGTCCCGCGCGTGTCGGTCAGGAACTGGCTGCGGAAGCCGATCAGGCTGCGCGAGGGGATGCGGAACTCCAGGCGCACGCGGCCGGTGCCGTGGTTGACCATGTTGGTCATCCGGCCCTTGCGGGTGCCGATCTTCTGGGTCACCACCCCGACGAAGTCCTCGGGGCAGTCGATGACCAGCTTCTCCATGGGCTCCTGGCGGACGCCGTCCACCGTGCGCGTGATGACCTCGGGCCGGCTCACCAGCAGCTCGAAGCCCTCGCGGCGCATCATCTCGATGAGGATCGCCATCTGCAGCTCGCCGCGGCCCGAGACCTTGAAGTTGTCGGGGGTCTCGCCGGCCTCGATGCGGATGCTCACGTTGGTCAGGATCTCGCGCTCCAGGCGCTCCTTGAGGTTGCGCGAGGTGACGTACTTGCCCTCTTGGCCTGCGAACGGCGAGTTGTTCACCGAGAACAGCATGCTCACCGTCGGCTCGTCCACGGTGACCCGGGGCAGCGGGTGCGGGTCGTCGGGATCGGTGATGGTCTCGCCGATGTTCACCGAGTCGAAGCCGGCCAGCGCCACGATGTCGCCGGGCCCGGCCTCCTCCACCTCCACGCGCTGCAGGCCCTCGAACACGTAGAGGTTGGTGACGCGCGTGCGCACGACGCTGCCGTCGAGCCTTGCCAAGCCCACGTCCTGGCGGGCGCGCACGTGGCCGTTCACGATCCGGCCGATGGCGAGGCGCCCCACGAAGTCCGAGTAGTCGAGGTTGAGGATGAGCATCTGGAGCGGCAGGCTGCGGTCGTAGCGCGGCGCCGGGATGGTCCGGACGATCTCCTCGAACAGCGGCGCCAGCTTCTGGTCCGGGCCGTCTTGGGTGGTGCGGCAGATGCCGCCGCGGGCGATGGTCCAGAGCACCGGGAAGTCGAGCTGGTCCTCGTGCGCGTCGAGATCGATGAACAGGTCGTAGATCTCGTTCAAGACCTCCTGCGGGCGCGCGTCCTTGCGATCGATCTTGTTGATGACCACGATCGGCGGCAGCCCCAGCTCGAGGGCCTTCTTGAGCACGAACCGGGTCTGCGGCAGGGGGCCTTCGCTCGCGTCCACGAGCAGCATCACCCCGTCCACCATCTTGAGCGTGCGCTCCACCTCGCCGCCGAAGTCGGCGTGGCCCGGCGTGTCGACGATGTTGATCTTGGTCTTCCCGAACCGCACCCCGGTGTTCTTGGCGAGGATGGTGATGCCCTTCTCGCGCTCCAGGTCGTTGGAGTCCATCACCCGCTCGACCACCTCCTGGTTCTCCCGGAAGATGCCGCTCTGCCACAGCATGGCGTCCACCAGCGTGGTCTTGCCGTGGTCCACGTGGGCGATGATGGCGATGTTGCGGATGTCCTCCCGGACGGCGGTGTCGGAGCCGTGCGAGGCCTGGGTCTGGGTCGGATTCAAGGGTTCGGGATCTCCACCGCGGCTGTCCGGAACGTGGCGACGCACGGGCGTTCCGGCGTCAATGCTGGCGGGCGGGGGTGGCTCCCCCGCCCGCGGGATCTTCCTGTTCGTGAGGACGGGGTCAGCCGGTGGTCACCGAGCGCCGCGGCGCCTTCTTGCTCGGCGCCGGCGCATCCGGGCCGCCCTCCTTCTTCCGGCCGCGCTTGGGCCGCTCGGCCTCGCCGGCGGGCGCCGCCTCGGCCTTGGGCTTCTTCTCCGGCTTGTCGCCCTTGAGCGCCCGCTCCTTGGCCTCCGCGGCCGCGATCCGCGCCTGGCGCGCCGCTTCCTTCTGCGCGTCGGTCTTGACCAGCTCGAGGTAGGCGGTCTCGCCCGCGTCGCCCAGCCTCCGGCCGATGCGGATGACGCGCGTGTAGCCGCCCTGCCGCTCGGCGTACCACGGGGCGATGGTGGCGAACAGCTTGCGCGTCACCTCGGGACGCGTGATGAACGTGTCCACGTGGCGCCGGGCCGCGACGTCGCCCTGCTTGCCGAAGGTGATCAGCCGCTCGGCCAGCCGGCGGGCCTCCTTCGCCTTCTCCACCGTGGTCGCGATGCGCTCGTGCTCGAAGAGCGCCGTGACCAAGTTGCGCAGCAGCGCGCGCCGGTGGGAGGCGGTACGGCTCAGCTTGCGATGGTCCTTACGGTGTCGCATGTCGATCGGTCCCTTCCGCCGCCCTCGGGCGGCCCGGCCAGCTCAGGCGTCGAGCCGCGCGGGCGTCCGGTTCTCGAGGTACGGGGTGATGTCCATCCCGAAGTGAAGCCCCATCTCGCTCAGGATGTCCTGGATCTCCTTGAGCGACTTGCGGCCGAAGTTGCGGTACTTGAGCATCTCGGGCTCGCTCTTCTGCACCAGCGAGCCGATGCTCTTGATCTCGGCGGCCCGCAGGCAGTTGCTCGAGCGCACCGACAGCTCCAGCTCCTCGACGCTCTTCTCGAGCAGCTTGCGGACCCGGGCCCGCTCCTCGTCGACCTCCTCCTCGACCTCTTCCTCGATCGGCTCCTGGAAGTGGATGAAGAGGGAGAAATGGTCGCGCAGGATCTTGGCCGCCACCGCCACCGCGTCCGACGGCAGGATGCTGGCGTCGGTCCAGACCTCCATCGTCAGCTTGTCGTAGTCGATGCGCTGGCCGAGCCGCGTGGTCTCGACGGTGTAGTTGACCTTGGTCACCGGCGAGAACATCGCGTCGATCGGGATGACCCCGATCGGCCGGTCGGTCTGCGAGTGCTGGTCGGCCGAGACGTAGCTGCGACCGGCGTCGATCTCGACCTCCATCCGCAGGTCGCCGTCCTTGTTGAGCGTGGCGATGTGCAGGTCGGGGTTGAGGACCTCGACGTCGGCGTCCACCAGCAGGTTGCCGGCGCGGACCTCGCCCTTGCCGCGCACCTCGAAGGTGCCCTTCTTGGGACCGTCACCGTGCAGCTTCAGCCGCACCTGCTTGAGGTTGAGGATGATCTCGGTGACGTCCTCGATGACCCCGGGCAGGGTCGAGAACTCGTGCAGCACGCCATCGATGCGCACCGCCGTGATGGCCGCGCCCTGCAGCGAGGACAGCAACACGCGCCGCAGGGACGTGCCGAGCGTGAGGCCGAAGCCGCGCTCGAGCGGTTCGATGACGAATTTCCCGTAGCCCGGGGTGTTCCCGGCATCCGGCATGAGCTGCTTGGGCATCGTGAGGTTCTTCCACTTCATCGGCAAGCCTCCTTGGGGAGGTCGACCCGCTACTTCGAGTAGAGCTCGACGATCAGTTGTTCGTTGATGGGCACCGGGATGTTGGCCCGGGTCGGGATGTTGAGGATGCGTCCACTGAGCTGCTCGGCATTGAGGTCCATCCACTCCGCGACCCCCTGCCCCTTGCGCGCTTCCAGCGCGCTCGCCACGACCGTGAGCGTCTTGCTCCGGTCCCGAAGCTTGACCTCGTCCCCGGCACGCACCAGGAACGACGGGACATCCACCCGGCGGCCGTTCACCTGGAAGTGTCCGTGGCGCACCAGCTGCCGCGCGGCGCTCCGCGACGGCGCGAAGCCGAAGCGGAAGACGATGTTGTCCAGCCGGCGCTCCAGCATCTGGAGCAGCGCCTCGCCGGTCACGCCCTTGGCCGTGGACGCCTTGGCGAAGTAGTGCCGGAACTGGCGCTCGAGCACGCCGTAGATGCGGCGCGCCTTCTGCTTCTCGCGCAGCTGCTGGCCGTAGTTCGTCTCCTTGATGCGCCGGCTCTTCCCGTGCTCGCCCGGCGCGTAGCCGCGCCGCTCGAATGCACACTTGTCGGTGAAGCAGCGAGCGCCCTTGAGAAAGAGCTTGGTGCCTTCGCGCCGGCACAACCGGCACCTCGCATCGTGATAGACCGCCATGAGGCTCCTCTCCTAGACCCGGCGCCGCTTGGGCGGGCGGCAGCCGTTATGC
>VBPB01000328.1:392-3951 GCA_005893365.1 Candidatus Eiseniibacteriota bacterium | reverse complement strand
CCCTGCGCATGCGGGCGGACTCGACGCTGCGCGCCCTCGCGCAGGCGCCCGGCTACTCGTTCTACCGGTCGGCCGCGCGCGAGACGCTGGGCGTGCGGGCGTGGCCCGGCGCCTGGCGCTGCGAGCGGGCCGGGGTCGACGTGCCGGCGCTGCGGCTCGCCGTGGCCCTCGCGGCGCTCGGCCTCGGCGACGACGCGGCGTGGGTCCTCGAGCGCTGGGCGGCCGGCGACCCGCGCCTCGGCGGCGCCGATTCGTCGGCGGCGCGCCCGCCCGGCCGCCTGCTGGTCGCTGGCGGCCTTGGCGGATTCCGCGGACGAGGCGCGATGGTCCGTGACGCCCTGGCTCTACCCGCCCGCGTTCGACTCGCTGCTCTCGGCGCACCCGGAACATCCCGCGACCGGGACCCTCGATCGGACGCTGCTGCGGGCCCTGGTGTGGAAGGAGAGTCGGTTCGACGCGTCCGCCCGCTCGCGCAGCGACGCCATCGGCTTGACCCAGCTCAAGCGGGCGGCGGTCAGCGATGTCGCCCGCTGGCGGCGAGAGCCGGCGCCCTCGGACGCGGCGCTGCTCGATCCCAAGCTCAACCTGAGCTACGGGGCGCAATACCTCGAACGGTTGATCGAGCGCTTCCCCGGCAACCTGCCCGCGGCGCTGGCCGCCTACAACGCCGGGTCGGGCACGGTGTCGGCCTGGGCGCGCTTGCAGGCGATGGGCGGCGACGCGCTGGTCTGCGAGGCGATCCCGTTCCCCGAGACCCAGGACTACGTCAAGACCATCCTCGCCGTCCGGCAGGCGTATCGCGAACTCCAGCCGGTCACGGTCGGGCGCTGAGCCGCGCCGCCCCGATGCCGTAGGATGAATCGGTGAGCTCCCCTCCGCACGCCCGATCGCGCCCGGCCGCGCCGCTTCAGGACAGCGGCTGGCTGAGCGAGGCGCAGCGCAAGGCGATCCACATCGGGTGCCTCCTCCTGCCGCTGGGGCTGCTGTTCGAGTGGCTCCCCTGGCCGCGCGGCCACGTGCAGTGGCGCTGGTTCCTGATCGTGCTCACGCTCACCGCCATCACCCTCGACGTGATCCGCATCCACGACGACCGGGTGCGCGGTTTCTTCCGCCGCTTCGTCGGCGAGCTGATCCGCGAGCACGAGCAGTTCAACCTGCTGGGGTCCACCTATCTGGTGATCGCCGCCCTGCTGGCGGTCGAGATCTTCCCGCAGCGCCTCGCGGCGGCCGCGCTCGGCTACACCATCCTCGGCGACGGCGTGGCGGCGCTGGTGGGGAAGGGCTGGGGCCGGCGGCGCATCTTCAACAAGACGCTCGAGGGGGCCCTGGGCGGCCTCGCGGCCTGCCTCACCTGGGCGGCGTTCCTCGGGGCGACCGGCATGCTCCCGTGGGGGATGCTGCTGACCGGAGCCCTGGTGGCAAGTCTGGTCGAGTTGCTGCCGATACCTCTGGACGACAACCTCGGGATCACCCTGTTCGCCGGGTACGCCATGAAGCTGCTCTGGACCCCATCGTGAGCCCTCGACCGCTGCCCTCGGAGGATGCGACCTTCGAGCCCGCGCTGGCGCTGGCGCGCGCCGGCCGCACGGCGGAGGCGCTCGCCGCACTCGCCACGCTGGCGCGCGACCAGGGCGACGCCGGCCGCCGCGGCGATGCCGGGGCGCTGGCCTTGGCCCAGGTCGCCCACCTCGCCGAGGCGGCGGGGGACGGGGAGACGGCGCTGCGGGCGCTGGACGAGGCGCTGCGGCTGAGGCCCGCGTTCGCCGATCTCCACTACCGCCGCGGGTGCCTGCTCTTGGACGGCCCGCGCGGGACGGACGCGCGCGCGGCCCTTGAGCTGGCGGTCTCCATCCATCCGGGCTATCTGGCGGCGCGCCTCGAGCTGGCGCTGCTCGACGCGCGCGAGGGCTTCCTGGCCGATGCGCTCGCCTCGCTGCGGGCGATGGCCGCCGAGCCGCGCGTCAAATCCCCGGGCGCCTTCCAGCGTGGGCTCAAGAGTCTGGAGCGGGCCGACTGGGACGAGGCGGCGGCCCTGCTGCGCAGCGCCATCCGGGCCCCCGCGCCGGCGGTCGACCGCGCCATGGAACGCCACCGCGAGCTGCTGGGTCGGGGCGACCCGGCCGGGGCGCTGGCGACGCTGCGCGAGGCGATCACCACCCATCCCGGCTACCCGGATCTGCACGCCGTCCTGGGCACGTGCGAGCTGGAGGCGGGTCTGCTGGACGATGCCCTGGCCTCGCTGGCCCGGGCCCTCGAGCTCAATCCTGACTTCCACGGCGCGCGCGTCCAGCTGGCCCGCGTCCTGGAGGCGCTGGGCGATCTGGAGCAGGCCCGCGGGCAGGTGGCCCTGGTGCTCGAGGCCGACCCGGCCCATCCGCAGGCCCGCGAGCTGGAGGCAAGGTGGACCCGCCGGCGGGAGGCCGGGGGCGAGCCCGCCCCGCCGGCACGCAACGCTCCGGCACGCAAAGCCTCTTGACCTCGGGGGCGCGAGTCGCCACCCTGGGGCGGTGTCGTCGGGCTTGGTTCTGGCTTCAGTCGTGACGGAGGACCCCCCATGGCGCGTGGTGCGGTGAAGTGGTTCAACGATCGAAAGGGCTACGGTTTCATCACTGCGGAGGGGCAGCCGGACGTGTTCGTCCACTTCTCCGCGATCGAAGGCGCAGGATTCCGCACGCTCCACGAAGGTGAGCAGGTGGAGTTCGAGATCAAGGCGAGCGAGCGGGGCACGGAAGCTTCGCGTGTGATCAAGGTCTGACGATCCTCGGCCCGACACCGCGCGGCCCGATGCTTCGCATCGGGCCGTGTCGTTTATTGGGTCCAGTTCGCCTCCCCGGGACGGCCGGGGCGGAAGGGGGCCGGAACCCCCTCGCTTGACACCCCATCTATATTGGCTCGCATGCTCGAAGGCATCCTGAAACGTGTGTTCGGCTCCAAGCATGAGCGCGACGTCAAGCGGGTCGCGCCCATCGTGGACGAGATCAACCGTCACTTCGTGGCCTACCGGGACCTGGACGACGAGGCCCTGCGGGGCAAGACCGCGGAGTTCCGGGCCCGGCTGAGCGCCGCCCTGGAGGGGGTGACCGACCAGGCCGAGCGCCGCCTGGCCGAGCGCGAGGCGCTGGACCAGTTGATCCCCGAAGCCTTCGGCGTGGTCAAGGAGACCTGCCGGCGGCTGTGCGGCCGGAGTTGGGACGTGGTCGGCATCACCACCGCCTGGGAGATGGTGCCCTACGACGTGCAGCTGATCGGCGGCATCATGCTCCACGAGGGCAGGATCGCCGAGATGGCGACCGGCGAGGGCAAGACCCTGGTCGCGACCATGCCCATGTACCTCAACGCGCTGGCCGGGCGCGGGGTCCACCTGGTCACCGTCAACGACTACCTGGCCCGCCGCGACAGCGAGTGGATGGGCGAGATCTTCCGGTTCCTGGGCCTGACGGTCGGCTGCATCCAGAACCAGATGGAGCCGGTCGTCCGCCGGCGGATGTACGAGTGCGACATCACCTACGGCACCAACAACGAGTTCGGCTTCGACTACCTGCGCGACAACATGGCGCTG
>VBPB01000328.1:0-303 GCA_005893365.1 Candidatus Eiseniibacteriota bacterium | reverse complement strand
GCCGATCGTCGAGCGGGTGGTGCGGGCGCAGCAGCAGCTCGTGAACCAGAAGCTCGACGCCGCGCTCAAGCTGCTCGACGACAAGGAGAAGGCGGACGAGGCCGGCACGCTGCTGCTCCAGGTCCACCGCGCCGCCCCCAAGCACAAGCGGTTCGTGAAGCTGCTCTCGGACCAGCCCGGGCTCAAGAAGTCGATCACCACGATCGAGCTGGACTACCTGCGCGACAAGCGGCTCCACGAGCTCGACGAGGACCTCTACTACGCGATCGACGAGAAGGCCCGCAACGTGGACCTGCTCGAGAA
>VBPB01000087.1 GCA_005893365.1 Candidatus Eiseniibacteriota bacterium | reverse complement strand
AAGTACGCGGTCACCGCGGGCGGCGGCCAGAACCACCGGCTCGCCCTGTGGGACATGTACCTGGTGAAGGACAACCATATCCGGGCCGCCGGCGGCGTCACCGCCGCCGTCGACCGCATCACCCGCACGCGCCAGGGGGACCTCCTGCTCGAGGTCGAGGTCGAGTCGCTCGACCAGC
The DNA here is from genome assembly GCA_005893365.1 of Candidatus Eiseniibacteriota bacterium. Taxonomy (GTDB): domain Bacteria; phylum Eisenbacteria; class RBG-16-71-46; order RBG-16-71-46; family RBG-16-71-46; genus WS-11. The sequence goes on along the minus strand of VBPB01000087.1, from coordinate 11,451 downwards.
TCAACGAGGCGCTGCGCCCGGAAGTGGACCGCATCCTGGTGGACAACCGCCCGGTCGACGACGTGCGGCGCGCGGTCCAGGCGGTGGACGCCTGGTGTCGCGAGCATCGGCCCGACAGCCCGCGCATGCCGGCGGGCACCACCCGGTGGCCCGAGGTCGAGGTCTCGGGCGGCGTCACGCTCGCCAACGTCCGCGAGTACGCGGCGACCGGCGTGGACTACATCTCGGTCGGGGCGCTCACGCACTCCGCGCCGGCCCTCGACCTGAGCCTGGAGATCGAGGACGTTGGCTGAGCCCACCTTCGACCGGCGCGCGTTCGAGCGCCTGCTCACCACCCGCCGCCTGGGCCGCACGCTCATCGCGCGGGCGGAGACGCCTTCGACCAACGATCTGGCGTGGGAGGCCCTCGCCGCCGGGACCGGCGACGGCACGGTGGTGGTGAGCGACGCGCAGCCGGCGGGGCGCGGGCGCGAGGGCCGCGGCTGGCACTTGACCCCCGGCAAGGGCCTGGCGCTCTCGCTCGTCCTCCACACCGGCTGCGACCGCCGCCAGACCGGGCTGCTGCCGCTGGTGGCCGGCCTCGCGCTCGCGCGCGCCCTGGAGCGGTTGGGCGTGACGGCGGCGCTCAAGTGGCCCAATGACCTGCTGGTGGACGGCCGCAAGCTCTCGGGCATCCTGTGCGAGAGCCGCCGGCTCGCCAACGGCGCCGAGGCGGCGGTGATCGGCGTCGGGGTCAACGTCTCGCAGCAGCGCGACGACTTCCCGCCCGCGCTGCGCGCCACCGCGACCTCGCTGGCGCTGGAGGGCTGCCGCGCCCCGCGCGAGGCGGTCGCGGCCACGTTCCTCGGCGCCCTGGAGCCCTTGTGGGCCGGGCTCGAGGAGCGGGGCCGCGCCTGGGTGATCGAGGCATGGACGCGGCGCGCCTCGTTCTGGGGCGCCCCGGTCACCGTGCGCACGCCCGCGGGGCCGGTCACCGGCGTCGCGCGCCGCCTGAGCGACGACGGCGGACTCACCCTCGGGCTCGCCGACGGGACCGAGACGGTGGTGCTGGCGGGCGACCTCGAGGTCGCGGGTCGCGGCGAGGCCCCGTGACGCACGACCTCGGGCCCCGGCGCGCACGCGCCGCCCCGCCCGATCCGGAACTGCCGTTCCTCGCCCACCTGGACGAGCTGCGCAAGGTGCTCATGCACACGGTGGCGGCCTGCGCGGTCGGCGCCATCGGCGGCTGGGTGCTGGCGCCACGCGTGCTCCGGGATCTGATCCGCCGCACCGTGCACGAGGCGGTGGTGCTCTCGCCGATGGAGGCCTTCAACGAGCGGATGAAGCTGGCGATCATCCTCGGCCTGGTGCTGGTGATCCCCTACGTGTTCTATCGGATCTGGAGCTTCGTCGTCCCGGGGCTGCTCAAGCGCGAGCGCTCGATGATCCTGCCCATGGCCATGGGCTCGATGGTCATGTTCGGCCTGGGCGCGTGGGCGGCCTACGACTATGTGGCACCGCTGGTGATCCGCGTGCTGTCGGGGTTCATGCTCCCGGGCATGAAGGCCGAGATCCGTCTGGGGGCGCTGCTGGACTTCGTCTACAATCTCGCGCTCGCCTGTGGATTGCTGTTCCAGCTGCCGCTGGTGACCATGTCGCTCACCGCCATGGGGCTGGTGACGCCGTCATTCCTGTTGAGGCAGTGGCGGTACGCGATCGTGCTCACGTTCCTGGCGACCGCCATCATCACGCCGGGTGACGTCATCAGCGCCCAGATCATCATGGGGATCCCGATGGTCGGCCTGTACTTCATCAGCGTCGGCCTGTCGTATCTGGTCGCCCGGCGCCGCCGGGCGAGCCAAGCCGAGGAGGAGGTTCTGGGTGCCTGAGACCCGGAAGCAGCGGGTGGCCGCCCGCGCCGCGCCGCGCACGCGGACGGCCGTCCCGGCGAAGCCCAAGGGGTTGCTGGCCGTGGACGTGGGGAACAGCGACACGGTGGTGGGGCTCTTCGCCGGCGCCGACCTCGCCGGCTTCTGGCGCATCACCTCGCGCCCGGCGACCGCCGACGAGCTGACCTTGAGGCTCGACGGGCTGAGCCGCGCCCACCGCTGGAGCCGGCCGGTGGGAGCGGTGCTGTGCTCGGTCTCGCCGGCGCTCACGCTGCCGTGGGTGCGGGCACTCGAGCGGTTCACCGGGGCGCTGCCGGTCGAGGTGAGTGCCGCCACCGCGCGCGACCTGCCCATCCGCTACCACGACCGCACCGCGGTGGGCGCCGACCGCATCGCCAACGCGGTGGCCGCCCGCGCCCTCTACGGCACGCCGGCGATCGTGGTGGACCTGGGGACCGCGACCACGTTCGATTGCATCTCGGCGCAGGGCGCCTACCTCGGCGGCGCGATCGCCCCCGGGGTCGCCTCCTCGGCCGAGGAACTCTTCCGCCGCGCCGCGCGTCTGCCGCGGGTCGAGCTGCGCCGCCCGGCGCGCGCCCTGGGCCGCACCACCGAGGAGTCGCTCCAGGCAGGCGTCCTGTGGGGTGCGGCCGGCCAGGTGGACGCGCTGGTGCGCCGGCTGGCGCTGGAGATGAAGGGGACGCCGACGGTGATCGCCACCGGCGGCCTCGCCACGGCGGTGGCACCCGAGTGCGAGACCATCAACATCGTGGACGAGACGCTCACGCTCAAGGGCATGCGGCTGATCTGGGAAGGGGCGCGGTGAGATCCGGCGCCACGCGTCGCCTCGCGGGGCCGATCCTCGCGGGCGCGCTGGCCGCGGCGGCGGCACAGGCGGTGCCCGCGGCGAAGCCGATGTCGATCGCCGAGGCGCGCCGCGGACACCTGATGGCGCCGCCCGACAGCGTCTACGAGATGGCCATCCTGCGGCGGCTCGCCGATCCCCAGTGGGAAGGCCGCGGTGTCGGCACGGCGGGGCTCGACTCGGCGGCGAACTTCCTCGCGGGCGAGATGCGCCGGCTCGGCCTTAAGCCCGGCGGCGAGGAGGGCGGTTACTTCCAGCCGTTCGACGTGACGACCGGTGTCGAGGTCGGTAAGCCCTGCGCGTTCGAGGTCGCCGGCCAGCCCTTCACGGTGGGCGAGCGGTTCCAGCCGATCGGCTTCTCCAGCAACGGCACGCTCAAGGCCCCGGTGGTCTTCGCCGGCTACGGCATCACCGCCCCCGGCTACGACTACGACGACTACGCCGGTCTCGACGCCCACGACAAACTGGTGCTGGTGTTCTCGAACGAGCCCGGCGAGATGGACTCGACCAGCCGGTTCGATGGCAGCATCAACACCCCGCACGCCGAGCTGCGCACCAAGGCCATCAACGCGCGCGAGCACGGCGCCCTCGGACTGCTGGTGGTGAACGGGCCGCGCTACCACGCGGGCGAGCCGCTCCCGGGCCCGGTCCGCGACGGCAGCGGGTACATGACCAGCGGGCTGCTCGCCGGCCTCATCGCGCCGGAGGCGGCCGAGGCGCTGCTCGCGCCGGTCGGGCTCACGCTGGCCGGGCTCCAGTCGACCATTGATGACGACACCAAGCCACACAGCGTCGCCCTGCCGGAGTCCGCCACGATCACCGTGACGCTCAAGCGCACGCGCGCCACCATCAAGAACGTCATCGGCGTGATCGAAGGCCGCGACACGACGCGCACACTGGTGGTGGGGGCCCACTACGACCACCTGGGCTACGGCGGCGCGGGCTCGCTCGCTCCCGACAGCCACCTGCCGCACGTGGGCGCCGACGACAACGCTTCGGGCGTGGCGGCCACCCTGGGCGTGGCGACGGCGCTGACCCGCCGGATCCGCGAGGCCGGCTGGCGGCCCGAGCACACGCTGGTGCTCTGCGCCTTCTCCGGCGAGGAGATCGGCGTGGTCGGCTCGTCGCACTTCGTGGACGACCCGCCGCGGCCGCTCGCGACCATCGAGGCGATGCTCAACATGGACATGGTCGGGCGGCTGCGCGAGAACCGCCTGATGGTGATGGGGGTGGGCACCGCCGCCGAGTTCCACACGCTGGTGGACAACGCCACCCGCGGCACCGGCTTCGACCTCAAGACCTCCGAGGACGGCTTCGGCCCGAGCGACCACTCCTCGTTCTACAAGCGCCGGGTGCCGGTGCTCGCCCTGTTCACCGGCTCGCACGCCGACTACCACAAGCCGACCGACACCTGGGACAAGGTCAACGAGCCCGGCCTGTGGCGCATCAGCCGGTTGGCGGAGGCCTTGGTCGAATCGCTCGATGCCCGTCCCCGCGTGACCTACCAGCAGGCCAAGGCCGACAGCGGCGTCGGCCGGATCGCCGGCGGCGGGGGCTACGGGGCCTACCTCGGGACCATCCCGGACTACATGAAGACCGAGGGCGGCGTGCTGCTCTCGGGGGTGCGGGTGGGGAGCCCGGCCGACAGCGCCGGCATCCAGGGAGGCGACGTGATCGTCAAGTTCGACGGCGTGCGGGTGGACAACATCTACGACTACACCTTCGCGCTGCGCTCGCGGAAGCCGGGCCAGCAGGTGCGGATCACCGTGCAGCGCGGGGGAGGCGAGGTCGAGCTGCTGGCGGTGCTGGGGCGGCGCAAGTGAGCCCCGGTCCGGCGGGTGGTCCGTTGAGTGGTCCGTTGGGTGGTCCGACGCGCCGCCATGGCGGGAACGGTCGCGGCCGCCGCGGCCACGCCGCCCTGGCGGTCATGGCACTCGCCGGAGCGCTCGCGGTCTCGCCGCCCGCCGGCCGCACGCAGCCGGCCGGGAGCGCGACCGCTCCGTCGACCGCCTCCTCGGGCTCGGGGTCCTCGCCGTCGCCGGCGGCCGCCCTCGCCGACACGCTCATCCGTGACGGCGAGGGCCACTTCGCGCACCTCTGGCAGCTCACGTTCGGCGGCGAGAACGCCGAAGCCTACTGGTCCCAAGACGGCGGCAAGCTCATCCTCCAGTCGACGCGCGACGGCTGGCCGTGCGACCAGGAGTACGTCCTCGAGCTGGCCACCGGGGCCACCCATCGCGTCAGCACCGGCACCGGGCGCACCACCTGCGGCTACTTCTACGACCACGACCGCCGGGTGCTGTTCGCCTCGACGCACCTGGGGAGCGACTCCTGCCCGCCGCGCCCCGACTACTCGAAGGGGTACGTCTGGGCGGTGTATGCCGACTACGACATCTTCACCGCCCGGCTCGACGGCTCGGACCTGCGCCGGCTGACCCGTACGCCCGGCTACGACGCCGAGGCGACGCTCTCGCCCGACGGCAAGACCATCCTGTTCACCTCGGTGCGGGACGGCGACCTGGATCTCTACACCATGCGCACCGACGGGAGCGGCGTGAAGCGGCTCACCGACCGGCTGGGCTACGACGGCGGCGCGTTCTACTCGCGCGACGGCCAGTGGATCTGCTGGCGCGCCGACTATCCCGCGGACTCGCAGGCCACCGCCTACCGCGAGCTGCTCGCCCGGCACCTGGTGCGGCCCACCACCATGGACCTGTGGGTGATGCGCGCCGACGGCTCGGGCAAGCGGCAGGTGACCCACGAGCCCGGGGCCTCGTTCGCCCCCTACTTCACGCCGGACGGCCGGTCGCTCATCTACGCCTCCAATTGGGAGAACCCGCGGGGCCGGAACTTCGACCTCTATCTCGTGAGCGTTGAGGGTGGCGAGCCCGCTCCGGTGACGCGGGACCCGACCTTCGACGGGTTCCCGATGTTCTCGCCCGACGGCCGCTGGCTGGCGTTCTCGTCCAACCGCGGGGCGAAGGTGGCGGGGGAGACCAACCTGTTCCTCGCCGAGTGGCGGCCCTGACGGCGGGACTCCGTCGCGCGCTCGCCTCGCCGTGGACGGTGGCGGCGGGACTGGTGGTCGTCCTCGTCACCCAGTACGGCGGCGCCTGGAGCGTGCCGTTCATCAACGACGACTACATCTTCCTGGACAAGACGCGCGCCGCACCCTTCGGCGTGGTGTGGGCGGCGCGCGACCTGCTCTTCCACTATTACCGGCCCTGGTCGCGCGAGCTCCACTACTGGGTGCTGCAGCGGCTCTTCGGCCCCCGCGAGCTGCCGTTCCACTTGGCGAGTGGCGCCCTGTGGCTCGCGGTGCTGGCGCTCTACCACGCGGTCGCCCGGCGGCTCACCCATCCGCTGGCGGCGACCGGCGCCACCGCGGCGGTCGCGGTCCTGGGCGCCTGGACCGTGCCGATCGTCTGGCCCGCCGGGGCGCAGGACGCGTGGATGATCCTCTGGGCGCTCCTCGTCCTCCTCGCGACCATGGCCGGGCGCGACGGCTGGGCCGCCCTCGCCTTCGCCCTGGCCCTGCTCAGCAAGGAGACCGCCGTGGTGCTGCCGGCGGTGGCGCTCGTGTACCACACGCGGGTGGCCGGGCGCGCCGCGCGCGCCGCGCTGCGGCGCACCGCGTGGCTCTGGGTGCTGACGCTGGTCTGGGCCGCGTGCCATCCGCTGGTGGGCGGACGGTGGTGGAGCCGCGCCGCCCCGGCCGCGGACACCCACGTCCATCCGCCGCTCATGACGCTGGCCGTGAACACGCTCGGCGCCCTCGTCAACCTCTACCCGTGGCCCGCGCCCGAGTCCGGCTGGGGCCACGCGCTGCGCCAGGGGCTGCCGGCGGCGGTGGCGCTCGCGGGGCTGGTGCTCGCCACCGCGGCGGCCAGCCCGGTCGGGCGCGCCGCCAAGCCTTCGCCGCGCCCGGGACCGGCGCCGTCGCGCCCGACGGCGCGCGCGTCCGCGTCGGAGCCCCCATCGGCGCCCGCATCGTCTCGCCCGTCCGTGTCGGGCCCGGCACCCATCGTCTTCGGCCTCGGCTGGGCGCTGCTCGCCTGGTTGCCGCTCGGCATGCCGACCATCGCCTGGCGCAGCCACTACATCGTGCTCGGGGCGCTCGGCGCGTGGTTGGCCCTCGCCCACGCGCTCAGCCGCAGCCGCGCGGCCCTGGTGGCGGTGGTGGTGGCGCTGGCGCTGCTGCGTCCCGCGATCGGCGACACCGTCTCGCACGACTGGTCCACCGCGTGGTACCGCGAACGGGCCGCGGCGTTCGTGGCCCGGATGCGGGCCGACCTCGAGGCGCTGCGGCCGGCCTTCCCGCCGCACGCCCGCGTGTTCTTCGTACGGGTCCCGAGCGATGTCGGCTTCCTGGCCGGCGACGGACCGGCGCTGCGCGTGTGGTACGGGGACCACACGCTCTCCGGCGGCTTCTACTCCGCCTACCGGCCGCGCGCGGCGGGCCTGCCGCGCGGCGACGACTACTTCTTCCGCTTCGACAGCCTGGGCGGCTGGGTCGAGGTGGTCCCGGGCCCCGAGGACGTGGCGCGCGCGCGGCGCGCCAACCCGCGCTGGGAGAAGGACCACGCCACCCTGGCGGTGACGCTGGCCGAGGGCGGCGACTGGCCGCGCGCGGCGGCCGAGTACGCGAAGCTCGCCGCGGTAGTACCCGCCAACGCCGACTACGCGCACGACGCCGCGCTCAGCTTCGAGACCGCGGGCGACTCGCTCGCCGCCGCCACCTGGTACGCGCGCGCCGCGGCCCTGCCCGGGGCCGACGACGAGACGCGCCGGGCGGCGGCACGGCTCGCCCGGTACTTGCGGGGGCAGCGGTGAGCGGCTACCGTCGCGCCCGCGGTCGCTTCGCCTCCGCGCCGGGTCCCTGACCGCCGGCGCGGTCATCTACCCCGCTCGCGCGGCCTCGCCCGCGCGGCGCCGCACCAGGAGGTCACGCTGGGCAAGCGCATCCGCTTCGACGCCGCCGCACGGGAGGCGCTCCGGCAGGGGGTCGAGGTGCTCGCCGGCGCGGTGCGCGTGACGCTCGGGCCGCGCGGGCGCAACGTGGTCATCGACCGCAAGCAGGGCGCTCCCGCCATCACCAACGACGGTTTCACCATCGCGCGCGAGATCGAGCTCGACAACCCGTTCGCCAACCTGGGCGTCAACCTGCTCAAGGAGGCGGCGAGCCGCACCGGGGAGGTGGCCGGCGACGGCACCACCACCGCCACCGTGCTCGCCCACTGCGTCGTCGCCGAGGGACTCAAGGCGGTGGCCGCGGGCTGCAACCCGGTCGCGGTCAAGCGCGGCATCGACCGCGCGGTGGCGGTGGTGGTCGAGGAGCTGCGCCGCCAGGCCCAGCAGGTGAAGGGCAAGGCGGACGTCGCGCGGGTGGCGACCGTGTCGGCCAACGACGACGCCTCGATCGGCGCCCTGATCGCCGACGCGCTGGAGCAGGTGGGGGGCGACGGGGTCATCACGGTCGAGGAGGGGCGGGGGCTCGACTCGACGCTCGAGGTGGTCGAGGGGCTGCGCCTCGAGCGCGGCTACCTGTCCCCGTACTTCGTCAGCGATCCCGACACGATGGAGGCGGTGCTGGTGGACGCCCTGGTGCTGATCACCGAGCTCAAGGTGCAGGCGGTCCAGGACGTCCTCCCGGCGATGGAGCACGCGGCGAGCGTCGGCCGCCCGCTCCTGATCATCGCCGAGGACGTGGAGGGCGAGGCGCTCGGGGCGCTGGTGGTGAACCGGCTGCGCGGCACCGTCGCCTCGGTGGCGGTGCGGGCCCCGGCGACCGGCGACGAGCGCAGCGCCCTGCTCGGGGACGTGGCGGCGTTGACCGGCGCGCGGGTGCTCTCGGCCGAGAGCGGGGCCCGGCTCGAGCAGCTCGACCCCAAGGACCTGGGCGGGGCCAAGCGCGTGGTGGTGGACCGCGACACCACGACGCTGGTCTCGGGGCGCGGCCGGCAGGCGGAGATCAAGGCGCGCATCGCCCGCCTCAAGCGCGAGATCGCCCGCTCCGACTCGGACTCGGAGCGCGGGCGGCTGCGCGTCCGGCTCGGCCGCCTGACCGGCGGCGTGGGCGTGATCCGGGTCGGGGCGGCCACCGAGCTGGAGATGAAGGAGCGCAAGACGCGCATCGAGGACGCGCTCGCCGCCACCCGCGCGGCGGTGGAGGAGGGGGTGGTCGTGGGCGGCGGGGTGGCCCTGCTGCGCGCGCAGCCGGCGGTCAAGGCCCTGCGTCTGCCCCGCGACGAAGCGGTGGGCCGGGATATCATCGTCCGGGCGCTGGAGGAGCCGGTGCGCCAGATCGCCGCCAACGCCGGCGAGGAGGGGGCGATCGCGGCCGGGCGCATCCGGGCCGGAAATGGCGCCTTCGGATACAACGCCGCAACCGGCACTTACGGCGATCTCTTGAGCCAGGGCATCATGGACCCGGTGAAGGTGACGCGCTGTGCGCTGCAGAACGCCGCGAGCATCGGGGCGATGGTGCTGACCACCGACGCGCTGGTCGTGGACGCCCCCGATGATGAGGAGGAAGGACCGGAGGAAGCGGCCGGGGGGGAGGGGTAGCCACCGCCGCTCCGGAGCCTGCCCCCGGTGTGGGCCTCCCTCGGCGAGGCGGTCGAGGAACCCAGGTGCTATCGTTCTCCTCACTCAGAGTCCGTCGGACCTGCTTGCGAAGACGTCGGGTCCTGGTGGGCCTGACCCCTCGGACCCCGGAGTGACCCAATGGCCGCCAAGGCGATCACGCCCTGCCCAGTGCGGGGGATCGGGAACCGCGCCCGAAGCCCTCTCGGCTGGGTGCGGCCGGCATGGATCGCGGTCATGCTCGCCGGCCTTCCCGCCGTCGCGCATGCCGCGAGGCCGGGATTCCGCGTCGCGCCGGAGCCTGCCTGGGTCCGCCCGATCGCCGTCCCGGAATCATCCTCCGTCACGGCCGACCAGGTGAGTGGTGGAGCCTACCTGCTCCTGCTCGATACGCAGTGCAACCGGGTCGCGACCCCCGCGGAGGTCTACGTTCACACGGCGGTCTCGGTCGTGAACGAGCGGGGGGTCTCGGATGTCTCACAGATCACCTTCCAGTTCGACCCGATCTACGAACAGCTCGTGCTCCACCGCGTCGTGATCCACCGCGGGCGATCCCGGATCGACCACCTCGACGCTTCGCGGGTCAAGGTGCTGCAGCGCGAGACGGACCTCGCCTTCAAGATCTACGATGGCTCCTACACGGCGCTCCTCGTGCTGGACGACGTGCGGCCGGGGGACGTCATCGAGACCAGCTATTCGCTCATCGGACAGAACCCGGTGATGGGCGGTCACTTCGACACGCAGTGGACCATGGGATGGTCCCAGCCGGTGCGGCACGTGCATCGGCGGCTGTTGTGGCCGGCCGGGCGACCGCTCATGGTCCACTCCTCGCCGGATCAGCAGCCGGTGATCTCGAAGGGTCCCCGGGCCTGGGACTACACCTGGGATCTCGAGAGCCCCCGTCCGATCACGGTCGACGATTACACTCCGGCCTGGTACGACCCGTTTCCGAGGATCCATGCCACGGACTTCCGATCGTGGAACGAGATCGCACGTTGGGGCGCCGCCCTCTACGGCACCACCGGGCCGACCGAGCTGCTGCGCCAGCGCATCGACGAGATCCGCCGCAATCACCCGGTTCCGGAAGCGCGGGCCCTGGCCGCGATCCGTCTGGTCCAGGAAGAGATCCGTTATCTTGGGATCGAGTTGGGCGAGCGTTCGCAGCGTCCCAGCGATGCCGACCAGGTGCTGCGGCAGCGCTTCGGCGACTGCAAGGACAAGACCCTGCTCCTGGTCACGCTGCTGCGCGCCCTGGACCTCGAGGCCCGGCCCGCATTCGTGAGCAGCTTCCGCGGGCCAATGCTTTGGGGTGCCGAGCCCTCGCTGATGGCGTTCGATCACGTCATCGTGCGTCTCGACATCCCGGGACATGCCTACTGGATCGACCCCACCCTGCAGGCCGAGCGAGGCAGCACCCTCTCCAAGCTCGATGTCCCCGACTTCGACTGCGCGCTGGTCCTGGTCGACTCGACGACCGGACTCGTCCCCGTGCGTCGGCCTCCCGGGGCCGACCCGCTCACCGTCATCCGGAAGACGATCGATGCCAGAAGGACCGATGCTCCCGCCTCCCTGGCCGTGGAGACCTGCTATCGCGGACGGGACGCGAACCAGCTCCGCTACCGCCTGCGCGGCCAGAGCCGGGAAAAGCTCTCGAAGGGCTATCTCGATTTCTACGCGCGAAGGTACCCCGCCATCGAGCGCGTCGAGCCGCCACGCATCACGGACAACGAGAGCGAGAACGAGATCACGGTGCGCGAGGTCTACTCCATCCCGCGGTTTTGGGCTCGCGACCCGCGCGATGGCACGATGGTCGCGCAGTTCGACGCGATCGAGGCGGTCCAGCCGGTCCCCAACGGACGTGCCCCCCAGCGGACCATGCCCCTGGCGCTGGACTTCCCGGCCCACGTGATCTGCACGACCCGGGCGGTGATGCCACAGGGATGGAGCGCACCACCGGATTCGGTGCGCCTCCGCGACGGCGCGATGCGCTTCCGCTGCGTCAGCACCGCGCGGCGGGACACGCTCCTGCTCTACCATGAGTTCGAGTCGACGCGTGGCCACGTGACCGCGGACGCTAGTGCAGAGGTCGTCCGCGACCTCGAGGCGGCCGATGACGCGATGGGGTACTCGACG
>VBPB01000327.1:6790-8442 GCA_005893365.1 Candidatus Eiseniibacteriota bacterium | reverse complement strand
GGGAGTGGACGAAATGCCACCGCGGCGCGGCGACGGCGTGATCGCGCCCCGGCGCAACTTCGGCCCGCGCGGCGCCACTACTACCGGGCAGGGGACGGAGTCCGCATGCCCCGCCTCGCCTTCCCGCTCGCCCTGGTCCTCATGATTGCCGCGCCGGCTGGCGGCGTGCCGATCGCTCTCGTTCACTCGGGCCTGCCAATCACGCAAATCGATCAACAGAATCCCGGGCCGTTTCAAGCAACGAACGGCGCGCAGGGCTTCTTCATATTCGGCCAGTCGTTCGCTCCCAGCCTGCCTGGAATTGATTCCTTCGAATTTTTGCTCGGTGGCGAAGATGCGACGGTGTATCTGCGCATCCTCGACGGCGTTAGGAACATCGGTCAACTTGACGGCACCGCGCCCGTATCGGGAAACAGGTGGGAGGAAATCAAGAGCGCCGGTACCGAGGCGGTGAAGCGATGGATCGATCGCGAGCTGCAACGAAAGTCCTGTCTGATCGTACTGATCGGCGCCCGGACCGCGACTCGGCCACTGGTCAGATACGAGATTGAGAAGGCGTGGTCGATGGGTCTCGGTGTGGTAGGCGCATACATCCACAACTTGCGGAATCCAAATCGCAGCCCACTGTTGGGCCTGCTCTCGACGAACCAAAGAGGTCCGAATCCCTTCGATTCCGTTTCCGTGGTGCTCGACCAGCGGAATAGCCTGTTTGGGACAACGCGCAGTTCGATCTTGGGCGGTCTGATGGTCAAGAACACGGTGCCGCTATCTACCGTCGTGAAAGCACACGATCCGGTGGGACTTGATAGTCGAGCGGTTTACGGTTCGATCGCGAGCAACCTGCCGGCTTGGGTCGAGCAGGCGATTCAGATCCGAGGGCAGTACCGCTAAGAGGCCAGCCCAGGCAAATCCAGGCCCGCTGTGGCGCTTCACGCCAACGCGAGGATCGAGCGGACGTGGGTCGAGAACTGAGCGAGATCCTCCGAGTCGGCGAGCGCTTGGACAGCCGCGACGATCTCGAGGTAGACGCACCGCTTCTCTCCGAGGGGAGCCCCAGCAGCAGCGAGCGCATGCGGTCCGCGCGCTATCCCTGGAACCACTCCTGCTTCGGGCCGATGCGGGCCGCGATGGGCGCGAGCTTCTCCCTGTCGAAGCGGTAGAAGTCGACCGCCGTCCCGCCCAGCATCGCGGCCACTTCGCCCTCGGGTACGCCCCGGAAGGCGTCGCGCAGCATCTCGCGGGTCTGCGGCCAGGCCCCCTCCGGGTGGGGATAATCGCTTCCCCACATTATGCAACCGAGGCCGATCTCGTGGCGGCGCTCGATCTCCTTGCGCGCGAGGAAGGTGCCCATGCGCACGTTGCGATCGAAGTACTCGCTGGGCTTCATCGAGAGGTGGCTCTTGTAATCGCCGAGCTTGGTCGTCACGTGCCAGTCCCGGTAGCGTTCGTCCCAGTGCTCCTTGTAGTAGGCGACCCAGCTCGCGGTGCCCTCGGTCACCACCACCCGCAGCTCGGGGAAGCGCTCGAAGACGCCGCCCCAGATCAGGAAGGTGAGGGGCCGCGCCACGGCCCCGACCGCCTCGCAGCAGTAGATGCCCATGCCGCCCAGGAGGGGCGGCTTGCCCGAGCCCGGCAGGTTCCCGAAGTACTGC
>VBPB01000327.1:6247-6781 GCA_005893365.1 Candidatus Eiseniibacteriota bacterium | reverse complement strand
CACCAGGTCGAGCTCCGTGCACACGCGCCAGAGCGCGTCGTACTTCGGGTGGTGGTAGGGGTCGTGGCTCCCCCAGACGCAGGGAATCATGATGGAGCCGAGTCCGTTCGCGCGGGCCCAGCGCACCTCGCGCACGGCCTCGTCCACGTCCCAGGTGGCGGGGACGATCGCCACCCCGACGCGGCGCTCGGGCGCCATCTGCACCAGTTCGGCGATCCAGCGGTTGTGCGAGCGCGCTCCGGCCCACTGCAGCTCCCGGTCGCAGCCCCGGGGGCTGAGTCCGATGCCCGCGCCGAAGGGCGGCGAGTTGTTCTCGGTGATGCCGTCTGGGAAGATCACCTCGCCGGCGATGCCGTCCTCGTCGATCACCTGGATCCGCATGTCGTGGTCCCAGGCGCCGGTCAGCTCCGGCTCATGGCCCTCCCGCCACTTCTTGTTGATCTCCTCGACGAGCATCATCTTGCGCGACTCGGCCGCCATGGCGAGCTGCAGCTTCAGCGCCGCGTCGAAGCGCTCCCGGTACTGGGGGTCCAG
>VBPB01000327.1:2861-6144 GCA_005893365.1 Candidatus Eiseniibacteriota bacterium | reverse complement strand
GGGAAGGTCCCAGCTCGGCGGCCAGCGGCAGGAGCCGGTTCAGGTCGAAGCCGTAGACCTGGGCGGCGGTGCGGCCGAGCATCGACTCGAGCTCCTTCCGCGGCACCTCCTGGAAGGTGGTCGCGAGCCTCTCCGCCGTGTGCGGCCACCATCCCTCCAGGTGCGGGTAGTCGCTGCCCCACATCAGCCGGTCCACGCCCAGCTGATAGCGCGTCTGCCACTCGCCGTCGTTCATGAACGAGGCGCCCACGTAGCCGTTGCGGCGGAAGTACTCGCTGGGCTTGAGCGGCAGGGTCTGGCGCAGGTGCCGGAACATGGCGCGCTCGTACTGGGCGTCGAGGTCGGCCAGCGTGGGGAGCAGCCAGTCGGCCCGCTGCTCGGTGAAGATCAGGCGCAGGCCGGGGTGGCGCTGGAAGACGCCCGACCAGATCAGGAACCACAGCGGCCGATGGGCCCACCAGGTGATCTCGTGCAGCCAGATTCCCAGCGAGCCGGGGTGGTTCCCGTAGTTCGGCGTCCAGCCCGAGTGGGTGTGGATGGGCATGCCGAGGTCGGCGCAGGCGGCCCACACGGGCTCGTAGCGCGGGTGGTTGTAGCAGGGATTGTCCCCGGTCCCGCTGGACAGCATGATCCCACCGAATACTCCGTGCTCGCGCAGCCAGGTGATCTCCTGCACCGTGGTGTCGATATCGTCCACCGTGACGAGTCCCACGCCCGCGCGCCGGCCGGGGACCTCGGCGCAGAAGTCGGCGAGCCAGCGGTTCTGGGCGCGGCAGCCTGCCAGCCAGTACGCCGGGTCCTGCTGGTACTGATAGGTCAGCAGGCCGGCGCCGAAGGGCAGCGGGCCCTGCGGAAAGATCACCTCGGCGACGACGCCATCTTCGTCCAGCTCGCGGAGGCGCCGCTCCGAGTCCCAGGCTCCGCGCAAGCCCTCGGCGGCCTCCGACTCGAACTCGGCCCGCGCCTCGGGGCCGAAGAGCGGCATCCCCGTCATCTCGAGGTGCCGGTGGTTGCGCCCCTCCTCGTCGGCCCACCAGGCGTCGAAGTCCTCGCGCAGCTCGGGGTCGAGGTACTGCCGTGCCTGCGCGATCGTGGGCCCCCCATGACAGTCGGCCGAGATCAGCAGGTAGCGATCCATGGGGTGGCCTCCTCGCCCCCGAAACCGGGATCGGGGGCATTCACTTCCCGACCTCGCCCAGCCCCCCGGCTTCCACGGGGAGCTTGTCGATCATGTAGTCGGGATTGCTGCGTGCGAGCATGGATTCGGCGCGCCGGCGGATCGACGCGTCGGAGCCCTCGGTCTTCGGCAGCAGCCAGAAGCGCTCCTCGCGGATCCCCTGCAGCACGAGCTCAGCCACCTCGGAGAGCGGCGTCTCCTCGAATACCGCGCCGAGCTTTACCAGCTTCGCCCGCATCCCCTCGAAGGTGTTCGTCCGGCGCGGCTTCGACCAGGCCAGCTCGGGCGGCCGGTTGCGCTCGGCGTTCCACAGGCCGGTGTTGAGCGCCCGCGGCCCGGGAAAGAGCACCGAGGCGTGGACCTTGTCGGTGACGGCGGCGAGCTGGCCGTACAGGCACTCGGTGATCTGCGTGACGGCGCTCTTCGAGGCGGCGTAGATGGGCAGGGCGCGCAGGGGCGAGATGCCGCCGTTGCCCGAGCTGGTGTTCACCACGTGGCCCTCGTCCCCCTGCGCGAGCAGGAGCGGCACGAAGGCCCGGATGCCGTGCACGACCCCCATGACGTTGACGCCGAGGATCCAGGTCCAGTCGTTGAGATCGTAGTCCCACATGTAGCCGCCGCCCGGCGCCCGGGCGACGCCGGCGTTGTTGCACACCACGTGGACGGCGCCGAACTCCGCCAGCGTGGCCTCGGCGAGCGCCTTCACCGATTCCCACTGCCGCACGTCGCAGCGGACGCCGAGGGCAGGGTGGCCCTGGCCGGTGAGGGAGGCGGTCGCCTGTTCGAGGGCCGCCTCCTCCACGTCGGCGAGCACCACCCGCATGCCCTCCTTGGCGAAACGCCGGGCCATGGCGAGCCCGATGCCGCTGGCCGCCCCCGTCACGACCGCGACCCGCCCGCGCAAATCCCGCATGGGGGGCTCTCCGCGCTCAGCGCTTCCAGCTGAACTGGTCGTAGCGCTGGTGCGCGAAGGGCGCGATCCATTCGCCGGGCACCCGGTCCACGATCTCGGCCTGCTGATGGCACTGCCGATCGGCCAGCACGATGCTCCGGATGCGGCGCACCGGCAGGTCCGCCACCGGGTCGAAGTCCGAGTCGCGCAGGATGATCTCGCCTTCGACCCGCTCGAGCTTGCGGATCGGGTACTCCCGGCGGCAGTAGACCAGCGCCGGATCGTTGTCGAAGCCCTTGCCGTCGGGCGAGATCAGGAACTTGAAGTAGAAGTCGAGGGTCTCCTCCGGCGGCGGGGTCGGCAGCGCCTCGACCACGCGGCCGCGCATCTCGAGCCAGGTGATGCCGTGGCGGGTCACCGTGCCGTGGATCTCCTCGCCGCGGCGCTCCAGGTGGATCTCCGCCACCTTCTTCGGCTCGCCGAAGGTCTCGCGCCCCCCGATCACCGCCGACTCGGAGGTCATGGGAAGGGCCAGGCAGTAGCGGCCCACCCGGCTGACGTGCCGGGCGGGTACCGTCACGTCCGCCGCCCCGAACCTGGCGCCGCGCGCCATCTCGACCTGGCTGATGTTCACGTTCACGATCGCCTCGCCGGTGGGCTCGAGGGGACGCGGCAGCACCACCTTCACCACCTCCGGGTCGGTCTCGTAGCTGGCGAGCAGCGAGAGCGACCAGGCATCCGTGGTCCCGGTCTCGCTGCGGGCCGGCTCCTGCCGGGAGAGGTCCTCGCGTCGGGCGGCGTATCGGACTCGGGCCATGGCGTGTTCCTCCGCAGTGGCCGTTCAGGCGAGGGGAGCGGGACTTGATGTAGACGTGAATGCCCATGCCCCCCTGGCTATCGAGCATAAGCATCATAGGCCTAGTTTAGGCCAAGCCTAGACCCGTCCGCGCAACTCCAGCCCGACAGCGATCCGCCGCGCGAGGATTCTGAAAGGCGCCCGCGGCCGCTGCGGTGGGCAGCGCTCCAGCGGGTATTCGGGCTCGACGCGCTGCGCTGTCCTCGCTGCTGGGCCGCGCTGCGCCTGATCGCCGCGGTCGAGGACCCGGCGATTGCGCGGCGCATCCTCGAATGCATCGGGCTTCCCGCGCGAGCGCCGCCGATCCCCCCAAGCAGCGTCGCACGACACCTCACTTCGGTCATCGGAACCCGACGAG
>VBPB01000327.1:0-2782 GCA_005893365.1 Candidatus Eiseniibacteriota bacterium | reverse complement strand
CTCGGAATCTCGCGCGTCCCCGTGCTGGCGAGCAATTCACCGAGGGCGCGCAGCTTGAAATCACCCGCCACGCGGGATATTTGACGTAACGTTACTTCTCGGACCCGGCAAGAATCCAGCTTGATGCTTATGCTCGGACAACGACAAGCTGATCCGCGCGGCGATCGAGCAGGCGATCGCGCGCCGGCGCTAGTGATGAAGGCCCTCCTGATCTGCGCGCTCTCGCTCGCGATCTGCCTCGCAGCGCTCGAGGGCGCCGCGCGCTACCTGCGACCCGCCCGGGTCGAGAATCCGCGCTATCTGGCGATCAGTCGCGATTTCGAGCGACTGGCGGAGCTCGTCGCCGACAAATACGAGAGCGGTGGGCTCGAATACTACGATTACCAGCTCTTTGCGGTCCGGCCGTTCGAGAGTCGCAGCGTGACGATCACGCCGTATCACTCGTCGAGACTCACGCCAGCCAGCCTTCCGCGCGCCGAGGCCCGCACGCTGGTGTGGACGTTCGGCGGATCGACGATGCAGAATTTCGAGACGACGGACGACCTGACGATCGCGAACACGATCGCGGTGGTGTTCGCCGAACACGGATTGCGCCCGCGGGTGGAGAACTTCGGAGTCGGCTCGTTCCAGAGCTCGCTCGAGCTCGTCCAGTTCACCAGCCTGCTCGCGCGGGTTCCCGAACCGGAACGGCCCGCCGTTGCGATCTTCTACGACGGCTTCAACGATGCCCATCACGGCTATGCCTTCGGCGCGGGGGCGATCCAGCGCGACGTCGCGCAGAAGCTGGGCATGCTGGTCGAAGAGCGGTCGGCGAGGGTCGCGCTGTACGGGGCATCCGCCTGGTTGGCCCAGCGCTCGCAGGCGTGGACCCGCCTGGTCCACGACCGGTTGCAGCTCCGCCTGTTCAGCGGTCCGCCTGCCGACACGACGGAAGAGAATCTCGAGCGGACCGTCGACATCTATCTCCGCAACGTCGAGATGAGCGACGCGGTCTGCCGCGTCTACGCGACCCGGTGCTTCTTCGTGCTCCAGCCGCTCGTCGTCACGAAGACGCCGCTCGCGGCGAGCGAGCGCGATGCCCTCGCGGAGATCGGCGAAGCCAACGCGAAGTTCGTGCGGGACTTCTACGACCGGGTCCGGAACCGGCTCGCCGACGAGCCGGACTTCGTCGACGCATCGCGGATTCTCGATCGTCGCGAGAGCGACGACTTCTACGACCTGGGACACACGAGCGCGCTGACCTCACCGGTGATCGGCCGCGCCGTCGCCGACCTGATCCTCGCGCGGTTGGCCGAGCCGGGCGCGCACAGCGCCGGGCGCTAGAACGTCCAGCGCATCTTCACGAACACCTCGTCGCGCTTGCGGATGGAGCGTAGGTGCAAAGAGCTGGATTCCCGGAACGTCCGAGAAGGATCGTTACGTCAAATCCCCCCGGTCGCGGGCGGGAAGCCGTGCATCGCCTCGAGGAACACGCCGAGCAGCACGAACACGAGCAACGAGATCCAGCCGCCCTGGCAGTAGGCGCCAGCGGCCTGAGTCGCATAGCCGACGATCACCTCGCCGCGATCGCCGACCCCGGTGGCCGTGCTCGTGAGATCGCCGCCGGGCAGCTGGCCCAGGGCGTGGAAGGTCGCGCCGTCCCACGCAAACGCGCGCACGCCGTCCGCGAAGCTGCCGGCCCCGACCATCACGCTCCCATCGGCGACCACCGCGTGCGGGTCGGCGTACTCGTCGCCACCCGCCGGATCTCCGGCGTCGCGGAACGCTCCGTCGCCCCAGATCGCCAGCCGCGGCCCGGCGGTGCCGCGGATCGTGCCGGCGATCCGGTGCCCGTCTTCACTCACGAGGCGCGCCTGCGCAATGTCGCTCGGCGCGTCGAGCGCCGCGATCGCCCCGTCGATCCATTGCACCGCGCGGGTTCGCCCCGACGCGTAGCTCCACCCGACGATGCGGCGGCCGTCAGCGGTCACGTCCTTCGCTTCACTCATGTAGTACAAGCCGCAATCTCCCTGAGGGTCTTGATCGGTGAAGCCTCTTTGGCTTCTGCTTCTAGCTTCATCTTTCGCGACGGTTCTCTGTTGCTCGGCTGATCCTCTTGGCCTGGCTCTTGCGTCGCCAAAGACAACAATGCCCGCAAGAGAGCCTCTTGCGGGCACACGTTCCCTATTCTTTCGAGAGCGGCCCGAGGGCTCACCGGACCGAACGAGTTCGCGGTGCTCGTCAGCGTGAGCGGATAAGCGTGTGGCTCCGCCGCATTTGTGCATGCTCGCGGTTGATCCGATGCTGAGCGACGCATTCCGGCGCGATCCCGAGCACCTGGCTCGCTAGACCACACGCGCGTCTTAGGCCGATCTTATACGATGTGTCTGGGCAATGCGCGCAACTCGCTCCCGCGATCGCGGCTCCACAGCAGTGCCGCGTACCGCGGCTGATCGCGTGGAAGCTGCCGCTGCACTCACCGCAAATCAGGAAACCCGAGAGCAAGCGCTCCGGCTCGCAGGACGTGCACTAGCGGTGACGTACACTGGCGGTGCGCACGATGCGCCCTCGCCCATCCCCCTCATGACGCTGTCGTCATTCTCGTGCGGGTCTATCAGCGAGTGCTCACCCGGCCCGAACCCGCTGGCCATGCCGAGTGTCAGAGGCGTGGGCCCCCAAGCCGCGTCACCGGGAAGAACCACCTACGGTTCCTAGTCCGGCAGGCCGATTCGCGTGAGGGGTCCGATGGCCATCCGCCTGGAAGTGTCACCGAAGGCTTGCGAGGCAGATCGCGCACCTTCGC
>VBPB01000325.1 GCA_005893365.1 Candidatus Eiseniibacteriota bacterium | reverse complement strand
GTAAGTGGGCACCACGAAGGGCAGCGGATGGACGAGGTGCGGCGCGATGCGCAGGAAGGCCGAGCGCTCGAAGGAACACTCGCGCACGCGCTCGATGTCCGCGTGCTGCAGGTAGCGGATGCCCCCGTGGACCACCTTGAGGGAGTGTGCCGAGGTGGCGCTACTCCAATCGCCGCGCTCCAGCACGGCCACCGAGAGGCCGCGCAGTGCCGCGTCCCAGGCCGCGCAGGCGCCGCAGATACCACCGCCCACGACCACGAGGTCGAACGTGCCGCGGGCCAGCGCCGAGAGATCCCTTCTCATCGAGCCTCCTCCATCGGGCCGCTCCCCCGCGGCCGCCGGGGCACGCCAGCGCCCGCCCGCGCCTCCGGCGCGGAGCCCGGCACATACTACATGAGATGCCGCGCACCGCCCGCAGGGCCCGGGGCCAGGCCACGAACCCCTCGCCCCGGTGCTATGCTGCGCCGGCATCGTCACCCCATCCACCACCGCCGAGGCCGCGCCTTCATGGACGATCCGCTGCCGCCCGCGCTCGCGGGGACCACCGTGGCGCCCCCGCGCCGCAGCCCGCTGGGCTTGATCCTGCGCCTCGCGGTCACGGTCGCCTGCCTGGCGCTGCTGCTGCGCATCGTCCATCCGCGCGAGCTGATCGCCACGCTCCAGCGCGCGTCGTGGCCGTTCTTCCTGGCGTCGCTCCTGGCCAACGTCTGCGACGAGTCCATGGCCACGCTCAAGTGGCGTCAGTTGCTGCGCGGCGTGGCCGATCCGCCGCCGTTCCTCTCGATGCTGCGGCTCACCCTCGAAGGCCGGTTCATCGCCTTCTTCCTCCCCTCCACGGTCACGGCGGACCTTTACAAGGGGACGGTGCTCACCCGGAGCGGGCGCAGTGGTGCCGCCGCCTTCTCGTCCATCGTCATGGAACGCATCCTCGGGCTGCTCTCGATCATGACCGTCGGATTGGTCGCCCTCGGGGTGCTGCCGGCGCATCTCTTCGGCGTGAACTCCGCCGTCACGGTGGTGGTGGCGGTCGGCGCGACCGCCGTCGGGCTCGCGGTGTTCCTCAACGCCGATCGCATCGCCGCGGTGGTACTGCCCATGCTCCCGCCGCGCTGGCAGCGTCTCCACACCTTCCTCACCGGCCTGGCCGGGGCGTTCGCCGCCTACCGCGGCCGCGCGGGCCTGCTGGTGCAGGCCTTCCTGCTGTCCCTGCTGATCCAGACCACGCGCGCGGTCGCCATCTGGATCCTGGCGCGTGGGGTCGGCGACACCACCCCCTTCATCTATTTCGTCCTGCTCGTGCCCTATGTGTACCTCGTGAACATGCTCCCGATCGCCAGCAGCCGCGTGGGCCTCGAGCAGGCCGTGTTCGTCGGGCTCTTCTCGGCCGTGGGCATGCCGCCGCAGACCGCGCTGGCCGTGTCGCTGCTCTCGGTGGCGGTCGGCTTCGCGCTGGTGCTCCCGTTCGGGATTCTGTTACCGTTCAAGCGTTGAGCGACGGGCCACGGAGCACCGTGGCCCGTCGACCGCATCCGTCGCATCGTGTCCGCCCCTCGCCGGCCGCCGGTCGCGTCCTCCGGCGCTCGAATCCGTCCGCTCCGCTCATCCCCCATGGTCACGGACGGCCCAGGAGGTCTCCCGAATGACCCTGCTGCGCGTGCCGTCGCGGCGGCTCCGGGGGTACTGCTGACCATGCGGGCGCTGGTCACCGGGGCGTCGGGCTTCGCGGGCTCCAACCTCTGCCGGACCCTCCGGGCGCGCGACTGGCAGGTGCGCGCGATCGCCCGCAGCACCAGCCAGGTGGACGCCCTGCGCGAGGCCGGGGTCGAGATCGTCGCGGGCGACATCCGCGACCCCGCCGCGGTGCGCGCCGCCATGCCGGGCGTGGACGTGGTCTTCCATCTCGCGGCGATCTTCCGCGAGGCCGGCAAGTCGGACGCCGAGTACCACGCGGTCAACCTGGACGGGACCCGCCACGCCATCGAGGCCGCCGCGGCGGCGGGCGTGTCGCGCTTCGTCCACTGCAGCACGGTGGGGGTCCACGGCGACACCGGCGCCGTCCCGGCCAACGAGGAGAGTCCGCTCGTCGAGGCCACGGACAGCTACAACCGCACCAAGCTGGCCGCGGAGCGCTGGGCGCGCGAGGCGTTCGGGCGGCTGGGGCTCGCGGGCACCATCGTGCGGCCCACCTCGGGCTACGGGCCGGGCGAGCGTCGCTACGTGAAGCTGTTCAGCGGCATCGCGCACGGCCGCTTCCTGATGATCGGCTCGGGCGCCACCCGCATGAACCTGGCCTACGTGGACGACCTGTGCGAGGGGATGCTGCTGGCGGCCAGCCACCCGAAGGCCGTGGGTGAGACGTTCGTGCTCGGCGGCGACGAGAACGTCGCCATCGCCGACCTGGCGCGCCGCATCGCGGCGATCGTGGGCGGGAGCCCGTGGCGCGTGCGCGTGCCCGCCTGGCCGGTCGTGGCTGCGGCCGTGACCTGCGAGGCCTTGTGCCGGCCGCTCGGCATCGAACCGCCGCTCCATCGCCGGCGGGTGGGCTTCTTCACGGTGCAGCGCGCCTTCGACATCTCGAAGGCCAAGCGCGTGCTCGGCTACCGCCCGCGCGTGGCGCTCGACGACGGCCTGCGCGCCACGGCCGACTGGTACCGCGCCCAGGGGCTGCTCTAGTGTCCCGCACCGGAAATCATGTGCATGCCCCGCGGAGGAATCGTGGACGCTGGCAAGGAGCGACGACGACGCGTATCCGTTGCGATACACGGAGGAGGAGCGACGCCGCCAGCGGCCACGAGAACCCGCGCGGCGTGTGCATGATTTCCGGTACGGGACACTAGCCCCGCCGGCGTTCGCCGGACTACGACCAAGGGCGCGACGGTCCTCGCGACCGCCGCGCCCCGTACCACCGTCGACTGCGCCCGACTACTTGCCCGCGGTGGACGTTTCCTGCTTCGCGATGATGTGGCCCGAGATCTTGGCGAACTGCGCCTTGGTGACCAGGCCCTGCCCGCGAGCTTCATCAGATCCTCGCGCGCTGCCGAGTTGATGTCGACCTTCGGCATCGCCGCGGCCGCCGACTTCATCGCCAACTTCACCGGCTTGGCCTTCGCCGCAGGCTTGGCGGTCTCCGTCGACGGGGCCGCCGTCTGGGTGGTCGCAGCGCCGGCCTTGGTATCGGTCGTCGTCGCGCCGCCCTGGGCGTGCGCGAGCGGCGCGGCGATCAGGCCGAGCGACAGGGCCGCCAGAGCGGAGAGGGACGTGATGCGGGACATAGGCTACCTCCTGATGAGGGCGCTGATGGGCACGCCGCCTGGCCCTCGGTGCGGCCGGCGTGGGGGCGGCCATGGGCCAACCCCGGTTGAAGTGACGATGAGACGGGGAACAGGGAGGACGGCTCGGCGGACGCCGGTGCGTCGAGTCGAAGTCGAGAGGGCCGGAAGGGCCGGTGGGTCGTCGGGAGCGATACGGGAAGCGGAGAGAGCGCGCGCGGAAGGTGGGGTGAGCAGGAGCGCGTCGCCAAAGGGCTCGCGCGAACGGCGAGCCGGAAGGGCCGCAGACGGGCTCGCGCGCGGGGGCCCGCGGCCGCTCGTCACCGGGTCCTCGACCACATCCGGGGCGTGGGCGAGGGTGGCGAGCCCCTGATGGGACCCGGTCTTGGAGCCGCGATGACCATGGCTCACCTGGGGCACCGTCGCGGTGTGATGGTCGCGCGCCGGTCGCGGCACGTCGGGACTGTTGCGGCTCGGGCGCGGCGCCATCGGGCTCGTCTGGCCCAGACTGGCCGCCACGCGCTCGCGGCGGACGTGCCGCGCGTGCCGGTGGTGCCCGCGATGGTGGACCGGATGCGCCGCGGTGTGGACCGCCGGCGCGCCTTTGGAGGCCGCGTGGGCATGGGCCGGATGACCCGTGCCCACCGGCACCGCCAGAACGCTTACGATCGACGCGTGCTCGAAGCCGGGTGCGCCCATGGCGCTGGAGGCCACGAGCAACGCCGCAACGGACAGCAGGGGGGCGATCCTCATCGGGCCGTTAGAGTGGCGCAGGTGGGATTCGGTGCGCAAAGCATTTGTATGAGCCCGCCCCCCGATGGCCTTCCCGCCCACCTCCGTTCCGCCGCTCATCCGACGAATCCATATATGGTTGCGCGCGGCGATGAAAGAAGTTCAGGAGACGGCAAATTCTCGCGTCACGGACGATCGGGCTTCCCAAATCGAGGCTAGTTCGACGGCACCGGCTTCCCGAAGGCCCGCCGCAACATCGCGATCTGTCCCGCGTGGTAGAGCTGATGCTGGATCTGTCCGTGGATGAGGATGCTCCACGTCTGGTCCAGCTTCGGACGCCGGCGACCCAGCATCGCGACCGGGAAGCGTGCCACCTCGCGGCGGAACCTCCCCTGCGAGCGCGCGAGCCGGCGCCGCGTCGCCTTCCACGCGGCCGGCGTGGTGCGGGACACAGGCGGGAAGTTGCGCGCGGGGGTCACGACCGGCTTCGTCCCGCCCAGGCGCTCGGCGACGATCTCGTTCCAGCTCGCCAGGTGCTCGACCAGCTCCCAGATCGAGTGGACGCCCCGCTTCACGTGGCGCGCCGCGAGCTTGGCGCCGACCCCGTCCAAGGCTTCCAGCAAGGCGGCGCCACACCAGGTCTTGGCGCGATAGGCCCGGTCGAGCGTGTCGAGGATGTGCTGTCGTTCGGACATCGGGGCGCTCCTTTCGAATCGAACGGTGGTCGAGGGGCGGCGAGTCGCGGGTGCCCCAGGCGCGTCCGATTGTACCGGTCGCGGCGTCTCATCGGGAGAGCGTACGCAACGCGCGGATCATGGGGGACCGCCGGCCGCTCCCCTGCCATCGCCCCACCGGGCTTGAGCGTCACGCCCCCATGACCGATAGTCCCGATCGGTGGCGTTCGTGGCGAGCGGGACGGAGGGCGACGTGGTGACCGATCCGAAGACCAGCGCCTCGCTCGACCTCGCCGCGATCCGCGACGACCAGCTCTCGCAGCTCTCGCGGGGCCTGATCGGGTCCGAGGTGCTGCGGATCGCCACCGAGATCCGCGCGTTGGCCGCGCAGGGCCATTCGGTGTGCAACCTGACCGTGGGCGACTTCGATCCGCGCGAGTTCCGTCCCCCCGACCGGTTGCTCGCCGGGGTCCAGAAAGCCCTCGCCAACGGGCACACCAACTATCCGCCGTCGAACGGCACGCTGGAGCTGCGCCAGGCCGTGACGCGCTTCTACGCGCGGGAGTTCGGTCTGGAGTACCCGATCGGATCGGTGCTGGTGGCGGGCGGGGCGCGTCCGCTGATCTACGCGACGTACCGGGCGCTGGTCGATCCGGGCGACCGGGTGGCCTACCCGGTGCCCTCCTGGAACAACAACCACTATTGCTATCTCACCGGGGCCGAGGGGGTGCCGCTCGAGGTCGCGCGCGCGTCGGCGTTCCATCCCACGCCCGATCAGGTGCGCGCGGTCCTCCCCGGCATCCGGCTGCTGGCGCTCAACACGCCGCTCAACCCCACCGGGACCGCCATCGACCCCGATGCGCTGGCCGAGATCTGTCGCGACCTGGTGGCCGAGAACCAGCGCCGGCTCACGCGCGGGGAGCGGCCGGTGCTGCTCGACTCCAGCTTCGAGTGCCGCCTGAGCGACCTGCGTGACGTGACGGTCGAGGACGGGCGGCTCGAGTTCATCGGCCGCGACGGCCGGCCGGTGTTCGGCCACACGGATGTCTGCGACACCGACCTCGCGACCGCGTTCTCGGAGCGGGACGCGCGGGACTTCGTCCGCGAGTTCCGGCGGGCCAAGGCGGAGCAGATGGCCACCGCCGAGTTCCTCGACGACGCCGCGGCGTTCCACGCCTTCCGGCTCGAGATGCACCACAAGCTGCGCGCCCGCCTCGACCGGCTCTACCAGGGGATCGTGGCCCTCAGGGCCCGGGGCCTGCCGGTGGACGCGGTGGCGCCCGAAGGCACGCTCTACCTCTCGGCGCGCATGGATCTGTTCGGGCGCGCGCTGGACGGCGCCCGGATGGAGCGCAACGAGGACATCCGCAAGGCGCTGCTCACCGGGGCCGGGATCGCGGTGGTGCCCTTCCAGGCCTTCGGCCTCGCCCGCGAGGACGGCTGGTTCCGGATGTCGGTCGGGGCGGCCTCGTTGGAGGCGATCGACCAGGGGATCGGGCGCCTGGGCGCGATGCTGGAGCGCATGGCCTGACGCGGCGCGGGCGGCGGCGGATCGGGGAATGGGCGCCGACACCGTGGCAAGGCGGCAGCGTGTAGTCAGGCTGAACCGGCCCACGGCCCGCCGGGCGCCCGGGCGCTCTCCGTGCAACCGGGCCGTCGGCGCCGCCGTAGTACGCCCACGCCCAACCCCCTGACCGCGGTACGCCATGAGAGCCATCCCGATCGCCATCGCCCTGCTCGCCCTGGCCAGCCTGCCTGCCCTCCCCACGGGGCCGGCCGCCCACGCGGGAGTCTGCTGCGGCCACCATGTCCGGTGGGCGGACCACCACGATCCCGGCGATGCCCGCTTCGCGATCACCACCGAGGACGGCAAGGTGACGCTGCTGCTCACCGACCGCGTGGTCGCCCTTCAGCTCTCGGAGCGGATGCTCCACCGGGTGCAGCGCGAGCTGCATGCCAAGGAAGAGCGGCAGGACCATTGGCTGGGTGCGGTCATCGCGTCGGCCGTGATCGGAACCGTGGGCGATCTGCTCGACTCCAGCTTCGAGTGCCGCCTGAGCGACCTGCGTGACGTGACGGTCGAGGACGGGCGGCTCGAGTTCATCGGCCGCGACGGCCGGCCGGTGTTCGGCCACACGGATGTCTGCGACACCGACCTCGCGACCGCGTTCTCGGAGCGGGACGCGCGGGACTTC
>VBPB01000086.1 GCA_005893365.1 Candidatus Eiseniibacteriota bacterium | reverse complement strand
CCGGCGCCGCGTCGCCGACGATGCGCACGTGCACGCCGTCGCCGCGCCGCAGCGTCCCGCTCACCCGATGCCGCGCCTTGACCTCGGCGAGCGCGTCGCTGGCGATGACCCACTCCCACGCCTTGCCCGACGCGGCCTTGAGCAGCGCCTCGGGCGAGTCGTGCGCGACCAGCCGGCCCTGGGCGATCAAGGCGATGTGGGTCGCCGTCGCCTCGACGTCGGAGACGATGTGGGTCGAGAGGATGACGATGCGCTCACCCGACAGCTCGGCGAGCAGGTTGCGGAAGCGCAGGCGCTCTTCCGGATCCAGCCCCGCCGTCGGCTCGTCCACGATCAAGAGCCGCGGATCGTTGAGGAGCGCCTGGGCGATGCCCACCCGCTGGCGCATGCCGCCCGAGTAGCCCCCCAGCGGCCGCCGCGCCGCGTCGGTGAGGTTGACCAACTCGATCAGCTCGGCGATGCGCGCCTTGGCGGCGCGCGCCTCCAGACCCTTGGCGGCGGCCAAGTACTCCAGGAACTCGAGCGCCGAGAGGTTGGGATAGACGCCGAAGTCCTGCGGCAGATAGCCGAGCACGGACCGCAAGGCGTCCGGCTCGCGGGTGATGTCGGTCCCGTCCCAGGTGACGCGCCCCTCGGTCGGCCGCGTCACGGTCGCGAGGATGCGCATGAGCGTGGACTTGCCGGCACCATTGGGCCCGAGCAGTCCCAGCACGCCCGGGCCGAGAGTCAGCGCGAAGTCGCGCAGCCCCCACACCGAGCGGCCATAGCGCTTGCCGACCGAATCGATGACGAGCTGCATGGCAGGCGGCCTCCGGGCGAGGGACGGCGGAACAATCGCGATGGCGCGTCTACGGGCGGCGGAGCGTCACGGTTGCGGCCATGGGCATCCCGGTGGTCAGCGATGGTCCATCTTCACGGATGCGGTCAGCTCGCGGCTCGAAATGCCCTGCCAGCCTCGCGCGGGAGTTCGATCGCGACGAAGAGGCGTTCTGGGTAGAGGTAGCCCTCTCCCGATTCGTCGATGACGCGAACCAGACTCCGGGCCTCGGCTTTGAGATCCGGAATCGTCCGGTAGACCTTCCGGACGATGAGCGAAGCACGGAACCCACGATTGGAGACACAGAGAACATAGAGCGCGCGATGGTTGGTCCGTGTCATGGTCACGTGTCCAGGATGCGCTTGATCTTGTACTCCCTCCGGCCGACGCCGGAGGCCTCGTACCAGTGTACTTCGGCCCTGAAGACCGGGCCCTCGTCTAAGCGGACTCGGGCAATCCCCTTACGCTTGCGCCATCGGCCCGGTCCGTACGCGCGCTCGAGTCGCACCCACTCCCGAATCCTCCGCCCCACGGCGATCGTCTCGATCCGGTCGATCTCGCTCAGAATCCTGACAGGCACCGGCTCCTACGCCGGGGGGCGGTCCTGTTCCACGCTACCCTATGGGGGCCGGCCGATCATGATCCACGACTTGCCGGGGGGTCGACTGGGGCCAGCCGCTTGTTCCAAGGGCTCAAGGCGTTCGTACAGAGCATCCAGTTCCGCACGCAGCTTGGCCTGCCGGGTGTGATTCGCGGCCTCGGCCACGTAGCCCAGCATGTCATCGAGCTCCGACGCCGTGAATCGCGCCACCCACCGCCCATGCGATTCCCGAAACCGATCGGCATACTCCGGATCTGCCAAGGTCTCGTCCCGCAGGAGCTCCCGCTCCCGCACCGTCACCGTCACCGAAATCCCTGCCTTGCGCCCGCTCAGCCTCTCTCCAATCATGACTGCTCCCCTACTTTCCCGACGAGCTGCCTATCGTTCGACCAAACCCACTTCTCCGTGGCATCACCGGCGCCGCCCCGAGAGGGCGAGCCCACCCGCGACCAGCCGCCCGCCGAGGACCTCGAAGGGCGTGGACTTCATGCACGCCGGACACCAGGCCGCCTCCAAGATGGCCTCCTGCTCGTCCGGGGCCAGGTTCATCCACACGAGCCGGGCTTCCAACGGAAACTCCGCCCACGTTGGACCGGGTCGCAATCGCTCTGTTCAACCGTCCACCTTTCCAAGTGCCGTCGATCGGTCGGCGCAGCCGGGCCGGATCTACCGGCCGTCATGCAGCCTCGACATCGACAAACGCCCCTTCCGAAGACGGCTTGGGCACCGCGAGTCCTTCGCGCTTCAGCCCATCGATGTGAAGCGCGATCGCCTCACCGATCAGTCGAATGGCTTCGTCTCGCGTCTCGCCGACCGCAACGCAGCCAGGGAGATCGGGCACGTGAGCGCCCCAACTCGACTCGCCACGTTCGATCACCACCATGTATCTCGTCACGCTCCTGTCCCCCTCTGCTTCCGCCCCTCAATCCTCCAGCGTCGAGATGTCCCCGACCGGCAGGCCCTGGTCCCACGCCTTGAGCACGCGACGCATGATCTTCCCGCTCCGGGTCTTGGGCAGCTTGTCGCGGAACTCGATCTCGCGCGGCGCCGCGTGTCCGGCCAGATTCTTCTTCACGTGCGTGGCGATCTCTTTCTTCAACTCTTCGCTCGGCTCGAAGCCGGAGCGCAGCGAGATGAACGCCTTGATGATCTGGCCGCGCAGCTCGTCGGGCTTGCCGATGACGCCGGCCTCGGCCACCGCCGGGTGCGAGACCAGCGCCGATTCCACCTCGAACGGACCGACCCGCTCGCCGGCGGTGTTGATGACGTCGTCGGCGCGGCCCTGGAACCAGAAGTAGCCGTCCTCGTCGACGTGCGCGGTGTCGCCGGTGAAGTAGTAGCCGGGGAACTTGAAGTACTCCTGGTAGCGCGCGGGGTTGTTCCAGATCTGGCGCATCATCCCGGGCCAGCCGGCCTTGATGCACAGCAGCCCGAGCGTGTTGGGCGGGAGCTGGTTGCCCTTCTCGTCGAGGATCGCCGCCTCGACGCCCGGGATGGGGCGGCCCATCGAGCCGGGACGGATGTCCATGCTCGGGTAGTTCGAGATCAGCTGGTGCCCGGTCTCGGTCATCCACCAGTTGTCGTGGATGCGCCGCCCGTACACGCGCCAGCCCCAGCGCACCACCTCGGGGTTGAGCGGCTCGCCCACCGACAGCACGTGGCGCAGCGACGAGAGGTCGTACTTCTCGGCCACCTTCTCCCCCGCCGCCATCAGCATGCGAAACGCGGTCGGCGCCGAGTACCACACGGTGATGCGGTGGCGCTCGATGGTCTTATACCACGCGTCGGCGTCGAAGCGGCCGCCGCGGATGACGTTGGTGACGCCGTTGAGCCAGGGCGCGAAGATGCCGTACGAGGTGCCGGTCACCCATCCCGGATCGGCGGTGCACCAGTAGGTGTCGGTGGGCTTCAAGTCGAGGATCCACTTGCCGGTCTGGTAGTGACCGATCATCGCGTTCTGGACGTGGAGCGCCCCCTTGGGCTTCCCCGTCGAGCCCGAGGTGTAGTGGAGGATGAGCGCATCCTCGCGCCCGAGCCACGCCGGCTCGAATTGCTCGCTCGACTTCTCCATCTCCTCGTCCCAGGCGCGGTGCCGGCCTTCGGCGCGCCCGCCGCCGCCCACCAGGATCACGTGCTTGAGGCTCGGCAGGTCGCCCTCGGGCACGCGCTCCAGCAATGGGCGCGTGGTGAGCAGCGCCACCGCCGCCGCGTCCTGCATGCGGTCGCGCACCGCGTCGCTCATGAACGCCTCGAACAGCGGGCTCGGGATCGCGCCCACCTTGAGGATGCCGAGGATGCCGATGTAGCACTCGGGCGTGCGGGGCAGGAACACGAACACGCGGTCGCCGCGCGTCACGCCGAGCCGCGTGAGCGCGTTGGCGAAGCGGTTGGAGAGCCGCATCAGGTCCTCGAAGGTGTGCTTCTCCACCCGCTCGCCATCGGTGTAGAGCAGCGCCAGCTTGTTCTTGCGCGGGCCCCGGCAGTGCCGGTCGATGGCCTCGTGCGCCATGTTGACGCGTCCGGTCCGGAACCAGTCGAACTCGGGCTCGACCTGCTTCCAGTCGAACGAGGCATAGGTCTTGTCGTAGTCGTCGAGGTTGCCGGTCTGGTCGGATTCGGGCGGCAGGACTTCCTTCGCCATGGCGGTCTCCAGCGCGGGGAATGGAAGCGGCGGGAATGCGCGGCGAAGGCTATCGGCTGGAGCGCCGCGGCGTCAACGAAGCAATGCACGCGTCCGCGCGGGCAGGCGGTCCCGGGGCCGGCACCTCGGTAGTGCGTCCGCGCGGGCAGGCGGTGCCGGGGCCGGTGGGTCTCCGGCGGTGCGTCCGAGGCTCGCGGGAGCCAGGGATGGCGGAGCGAGCCTCGGGGCAGTGAGCCGGAGCAGGATGCGGAGGCGAACGTGCCGCCGGAGACCCACCGGCCCCGGCGCCGCCTGCCCGCCCTCGGCCCAACCGCGACTGTCCACGCCGTGAGCACGAGTGCCAACATCGTTCCCACCCGCATGGATACAGGTCGAAATGCATTGACGCCCCGAGCCCCGGCGACCTAGCATCCGCCTCGCCCTGCTCCCGTGACGACGAGGGGAGGTGAGGAAGATGAGGCAGGGATGGAAGCAGATCTCGCTGGCGCTCGCGTTCGCCGTGGCGTTGCTCGCCGTGCTGCCGCTCGCTCCGGTGCAGCCGGGGGTGGCACAGGCGGCCGCACGCGCGTCGGCCACCAAGAGTGCGGCGAAGGCGAGAGGCCTCAAGCAGTTCACCGGGACCGTGACCGCGCTCGACAAGACCACGCTCACGGTCGAGAAGCGCGGCAAGAAGCCCGAGAGCCGTGTGTTCACCAAGGACGCCGAGCTCAAGACCACCGGCGACCTCGAGCAGGATGCCCGCGTCACGGTCTACTACCGTGAGGAGGGTGGCCAGTCGGTGGCGCACCGCGTGGTGGTGAAGTCCAAGGGCGCGGAGCCGTCGACACCCGCCGGCCCGGGCGAGCCTTCGCGCCCGGGCCACGGCGGCGCCCGCCGCGAGACACGCACCCACGAGGCGTCGCGCGCGACGATTGTGTCAGGCTGCGTTCCTCCGCTACTCTCCGCCCCCGCGTCTCGCGCTGGAACCTCACCTCACCCGGGACCCCCGATGCGCCGCATCCTCACATCCGCGTTGCTGCTGCTCCTCACCGCGCGAGGCCTCGCCTCGGCCACTCCCGCTTCGAAGCCCGCCCCGTCCCCCGACGCGTTCACGCTCGAGGACGCGCTGACCCTCAACACCATCTCCGGACTCACCTGGTCCGCGGATGGCGGCCGGCTCGCGTTCGTGGTCCAGGCGGTGGACACCGCGGAGGACACCAACAACCAGGACCTGTGGCTCTACGACCGTACGACGGCGCGCACGCGGCGGCTCACGCGCCACCCCAAGAACGACTTCAGCCCCACCTTCTCGCCGGGCGGCGACACCATCGCCTTCATCTCCACCCGCGCCACCGGTGAGGACGCCAAATCCGCGATCTACCTGATGTCGATGCAGGGCGGCGAGCCATGGGCATTCGGCCACTTCGATGAGGCGGTCAGCGAGGTCGCCTGGTCCCCCGACGGCCGCTGGCTCGCCTACGTCGAGCCCGACACCCTGCCCCAGAGCGTGCGTGAGTGGCGCAAGCGGAAGTGGGATCAGACGGTCGAGGACGAGCGGCTGCAGTACCCGCATCTCTGGGTGGTCGAAGTCGCGACCGGTCGCCAGCGCCGGCTGACGAGCGGCGAGCGGTGGATCTCGAACGTCCGATGGTCGCCGGACTCGCGCTCGATCGCGTTCCTCGTCAGCCCGACCGGCAAGGTCGACGACGCGAACACCACCGACATCGGCGTCGTTCCCCTGGCGGGCGGACCGATCCGCACGCTGGGCGTGATTGGCGACGGGAGCTTCGTCTGGTCGCCGGACGGGCGCTGGATCGCGCTCGCGACCGGAGCGAGCCGGACCGAGTGGATCAACAAGACCGATCTTTGGGTCGTGCCGGCGGCCGGCGGCCGGCCGGTCGATCTCACCGCCGTGTTCGATGAGGACGCGGGCACGCCGATGTGGAATCCGACTTCGGACTCGCTCTTCTTCCACTCGGCGCGGGGGGTGACGACGATGGTCGCCGCGGTGGCCCGCTCGGGCGGGCCGGTCACCCTCTCCACGGATCGCGCCGCCGATGCGGCCGCACCCATCGCGGCGGCCAACGGTCGGGTCGCGTGGAGTCAGTCATCGCCGACCGCGCCCCCCGAGGTGTTCGTGGCCGACCACGTCCGCCTCGCCGGTCACGCGGTCAGCTCGCTCAATGCCGCCGACTCACGGCTGGCGCTCGGCTCGACCCGCGGCGTCACCTGGACGAGCACCGACGGCGTGAGGGTGGGCGGTGTGCTGCTGCGCCCCCCGGGAGCATCCCCGGCCGCACCCCTCAAGACCCTCGTGCTGCTGCACGGCGGACCCTATGGCACGCGCTACGCGCTCGGCTTCGGGGCGCTGGCCCAGTTCTTCGCCGCGCATGGCTACCAGGTGTTCATGCCCAACTTCCGATCGAGCGCCGGCTCCGGGACCGCGTTCATGATGCGCCGGCGCAGCGACTGGGGCGGGCAGGACTGGCGCGACGTCATGAGCGGGATCGACACGCTCGTGCGCCGCGGGCTCGTGGATCCGCAGCGGTTGGGCGTCTACGGGCACTCCTATGGCGGATACCTCTCGGCGTGGGCGATCACCCAGACCGACCGGTTCGACGCCGCGATGGTGAGCGCCGGCGCCGTGGATCTCGGGGCGCTCTACGGCCAGAGCGACACGCACCGCTACCGCGCCTTCGAGTTCGAGGGCACGCCGTGGGAGACGCCCGAGCACTGGGTGCGGTCGTCACCGATCACCTACATCGCCAAGGTGAAGACCCCGACCCTCGTGTTCGCGGGCGACGAGGATCGCCGCGTGCCGTTCCCGCAGGGGGCGCAGCTCTACCAGGCCCTCATGGCGCGCGGCGTGCCGAGCCAGTTCGTGCACTACCCGCGTGAGCCGCACGGCTACCGCGAGTATCGTCACAACTGGGATCGTTGGACGCGCACGCTGGCCTGGTTCGACCGCTGGGTGAAGTAGGAGGCGACTCGTGGCCATCCGGATCTTCCGCATCCTCTTGGGCGTCGCGCTGATCGCGGCCTTCGCGACGTTCGTGTGGCCGACGCGCTGGCGCTACGACCACATGACGGTCGACAACGACACCTACCCGGTCCGCATCGACCGCATCACCGGGGACTCCGACGTGCTGCTGCCCGGCGACGGCTGGACGCCGACCGAGGAAGCGCTGCAGGACTCGGACGGCACCGACCAACCGCAGAAGAACGGAACCTAGAGGATCCGATGACCCCACCTCCGGCGACCCGGCGTCGCCCGCACCGCGCATGACCATCCTGCGCCTCGGCGTCGGGCCGCGAATGAGTAGCGCCGTCGTGCACGGCGACACCGTCTACCTCGCCGGACACGTCTCCAAGGACCCGGCGGGGAGCGTGCGCGGCCAGACCGAGGCCATCCTGAGCCGCATCGACGCGCGGCTGGCCGAGGCGGGCACCGACAAGTCCCGGCTGCTCTCCGCCAACGTCTGGCTCGCCGACATGGCCAGGTTCGGCGAGATGAACGCGGCGTGGGACGCCTGGGTGGACCCCGCGAACCCGCCGGCGCGGGCCACCGTCCAGGCCCGGCTCGCCTCGCCCGACTACCTGGTCGAGATCGCGGTCATCGCGGCCCGCTGAGCGCCACCGCTCGGGCTTGGTCCGCCGCCGCCGGCGGCTCGGCCGCGGGCGCCGGATCCGGCGCGCGTGCCGCCGCGGCCGGCCGGACCAGCGGCATCACCTGCTCGGCGAAGCGCTCCATCTCCTCGGCCTGCGGGCTGAACTGGAGCAGCAGCAGCTCGGCCCCGGCGCGCTCGAACGCACGGATGCGCGCGGCGATCTGTTCCGGGGTCCCGACCAGCCCCGCGCGCAGCCCGCGGTTGGAGACCGAGTAGTCCTCGAGTCGCAACCGCTGCTCCAGCTGCGTGCCGTTCTGCCACTGGGCGAAGTTCTCGAAGCCGGGCGCTCCCGGCCGCAGCGTGGTGATGCGGTCCACCTCGCGCTGCGCCTCGGCCTCGGTGTCGCGGCACACCACGAAGCCGGCGAGCCCGAAGCGCAGCGGCGCGAGCCCCCAGCCCGCGCGGCGGGCGGACAGGTCGGCGACCTTGGCGGCGATGCGCTCGGGCGGGTCGCCGTGCATGAGGTAGGCGTCGCAGGAGCGGGCGATCAGGTCCTTGGCCGCTTCGGACTCGCCGCCCGCGTAGAGCACCGGGCGCGGCCAGGCCCGGGGCTTGGGCTCGAGCACCGCGTCCTCGACCCGGTAGTAGCGGCCCGCGTAGGAGAAGCGCGCCTCGCTCCACATGCCGGTCACCACCGCCAGCCACTCGGCGGTGCGGGCGTAGCGGGCGTCGTGGGCGTCGAAGGCGACGCCGTACTGCCGCGCCTCGTCCTCCCACCACGACGAGACCACGTTGAGCGAGATGCGCCCGCCGCTCAGGTGATCGAGGTTCGCGGTCTGCTTGGCGAGCAGCGCCGGCGGGTGGAAGGTGGGACGCACGGCGATCATGATCTCGAGCCGCTCGGTGACCGCCGCGAGCGCCGCGGCGGTGGACCAGGCGTCGAGCGACGGCGCGTCCACGCCCTTGATGTCGTTGAGATTCAATTCGGCGACGAGCGTGAGGTCGAAGCCGGTGGCCTCGCTGCGCTGCGCGAGCCGGCGCACGTAACCCCAGCTCGCCTCCATGCCCTCGTCGGGCACGTTGCGCAGCCAGCCGCCGAAGACCGGGAGCCAGTAGCCGAATCTCATGACCGGCTCGCCTCCCGCTCCAGCCAGTCGGCGAGCCGGGCGTGGGCGTCGAAGCCCAGCACGCGCGGCGAGTCGGCGACGAAGTTGGAGAGCGCGTTGACGTCGTAGAAGCGATGGCGGCCGTCGCGCGCGTCCACCACGTACTCCACGCCGCCCACGTCGATGCCGGCCTCGTCCATGATGCGCTCCACCTCGGCGACGATCTCGGCCGGCGGCTCGTAGCGCTCGACCTTGAGCCCGTTCTTGGGCGCGTCGTCTAGCCCGCTGCGCGTGAGCTCGGCGCCGTCCAGGCCGCGGCAGATGTCGGCCGGGCACAGATCGAAGCTCTCGCCGGTCGTGTAGACGCGGATGGCGTAGAGGTAGGTGCCGCCCAGCACCTCGACCCGCACGATGCGACCGGCCTCGGCGGGCACGAACTCCTGCACCAGCCCGGTGCCGTCGAGGCCGAGGCTCCAGCCGCCGTCCTCGGCCGCGGCGCGCAGGGCCTCGGGACCGTCGAAGCGCCGCACCCCCGCGCCGCTGCCGCCGATGTTGGGCTTCACCACCACCGGGAAGCGCAGCCCCTGGGCCGCGGCCGGCGCGTGGCGGGTGTCGTGGATGACGCGGGCGCGCGGGTACGGGAGTCCGAGGCGTTCGAGCAACGAGAGCTGCCTGGCCTTGGAGATCTCGGTGCGGAACGCCTCGGCCCCGTTCACGACCCGCACGCCGAGTCGTTCCAGGTGTTCGAGGTACTGGAGCGTGTAGAAGATCCCGTGGCCGTGGCCGCGCGTCCACGCCGACGGGCTCATGCGGTTGAACACCAGCGCGTAGGGCGGCCGGGGGGCCGCCGCGTCGTAGCGGTGGCGGTTCGCGTCGAGCCGCACGAACGGCGTGCCGCGCCGCTCCAGCTCGGCGAACAGCGGCCGGAACCAGTCCGGGTGCTCGTGGTAGATGGCGATCGGGCGATCAGGAAGCACGGGCATGACGGACCTGCCTTTCGGACGGATGGGCGAAGGGATGGCCGAAGGGATGGGCGAGGCCATGGGAGATGGGTTGGTTCTCGATTCGCGCGACCGTGGCCGCGGTGAGCGAGACCGCCTCCATCACCGCGCGGTCGATGCGCTGGAGCAGGGCCTCGCTCGGGATGCCGTCCACGAACCCGGACGGCGTGGCGTAGACGCCGCCGGGCACGACGGTGGCGCCGAGGCTCGAGAGCAGCGGCCGGAGGCCGTGGTCGATGGCGAGCAGGTGCCCGGCGCCGCCGCCCGCGGCGATCGGTACCGCCACCTTGTCCGCCAGCGCGTCCTCGTCGAGCAGGTCGAAGAACACCTTGAGCAGCCCGGCGTACGAGGCGCGATAGACCGGGGTGGCGACCACGACCACGTGGGCGGCCGCGACGTCGGCCACCGCGCGTGCCACCGCCGGCGCCGCGGCGCGGCCCAGCAGCGCCTCCGCCGGGAGCTGGGCCAGATCCACGACCTGGGTCTTGAGCCCGACGTCGCGCAGCGAGGCGACCGCCGCGGCCAGCAGCACGCGCGAGCGCGACGACTCACCGTTCGGGCTCGCGGCAATGCCGACGGCACGAAGCGAGGACAGCTGCGAGATGAGACTCATGGTGCCCTCCTGGAATGGAAACGACCGCGGCCCCCATCGGAATGGGAGCCGCGGTCGCTCGGTCTGCTGTGGGGCCTAAAGGCCCGGGGGTCTAGCCCGCCCGGTTACCAGCGCACCGATGCCGCATGCTCCCGTGGAGCATTCGGCAACAACACGTCGTGGCGCGGGTACGGGTGCGGTTCATCGTCGCAGGATCCTCGAGATGGAATCGCCGCCGGCAGCATCGGCTGCGGCGGCGCGTCCTTGGCGACACCCAGGATGCGGAACGGGCCGGCCTCTGTCAACGACAATCGTGGCTCGGGACGCAATCGCCCCGGCGGCCGCGCGGCCGGCTCGGCCCGCTCAGCGCCCGTCGCGGCCGACCAGGGCCTCGAAGCGGACCTCCAGCGCCCGCTGCCGGGCGGCCAGATCGGTCCACGCCTGGTCGAGCGCGGCGGCCGTGGCGACCATGGCCTCGGTCGGCTCGGCGTCGGCGCCCTCGACCAGCGAGAAGAGGCGGCCCAGCTCGCCGTTGAGCCGCGCCAGGTTCTCGCGGGGCCGCGCGCCTTGCCCAGGCGGCGGTTCGCCCTCCCCCGTCTGGAGCCGGCGCAGATCGGCCGCCAGCGAGTCGGCCTCGGCCGCGAGCGTGCCGCCCGCCTCGTGCGCGGCGAGGCTCTTGAGTCGGGTCGCCATGACCCTGGCCCGTCCGATGCCGGTCGTGTCCTTGGCCAGCGTCGCCGTGAGCCGCAGCGCCAGGTCGTATTGGCGCTCGAGGCCCGCGCGCGGCGTGTGGACGCGCGGATCCATGCGCACGGCGAGCGGCTGGGTGACCGCGTGGCCGGCGACCGTGAGCCGCACGGTGTACGTGCCGGGCAGCACCCACGGCCCGCGCGGCTCGCGCGCCGTGTCGTGCGCGATCGCGGCGATCGGGTAGTCGTGACGCTGGACCGCGGGCGGCTCGCCGCGCAGGTCCCAGACCACGCGGTGGATCCCGGCGGCGGTGGCGATCGTCTGCGGCGGGCGGATCCAGTAGTCGGGGATGTTGAGATCGGTGTCGGGTGGGGCCGCGGGCGCGGCACTCGACAGGCTGCGCACGAGCCGCCCGGCGGGATCGAGGAGGTCGAGCGTCACCGGCCCGTCCGCCGCGCGCGGCAGCAGGTAGTCGATCGGGGCCCCGTCGGGCGGGTTCTTGCCGGCCGGCTCGTCGGGGGGCAGCGGCGTGTCGGTGTTCGCGTTCCAGCGCACGCGCACCGCCGGCGCCGGGCGCAGCAACGTGGGCGCGGTCGCCGCGGCGAGCGTGGCCATCTGGCGCACCGGCTCCAGGTCGTCGAGGATCCAGAACGAGCGGCCGTGGGTCGCGACCACGAGGTCGGCGCCGTGCACGACCAGGTCGCGCACCGCGGTCGCCGGCAGGTCCAGGCGCAGCGACTGCCAGTGGTCGCCGTCGTCCAGCGACACGTAGACGCCGCGCTCGGTGCCCGCGTACAGCAGGCCGCGCCGCGCCGGGTCCTCGCGCACCGCGTTCACCACCTCGTCGGCGCCGATCCCCGCCACCACCTCGGCCCACGACCGGCCGCCGTCGCGGGTGCGGTAGAGGTGCGGGCGCAGGTCGTCGAGGCGGAAGCGGTTCACCGCCGCGTAGGCCTCCAGCGTGTCGAAGTGCGACGCCTCCATGAGCGACACCTTGCTCCACGGCGTCAGCGCCGGCGGCGTCACGTCGTGCCACGACCGGCCGCCGTCGTGGGTCACGTGGATCAAGCCGTCGTCGGTGCCCACCCACAGCAGGCCCACGCGCGAGAACGACGGCGCGAGGGTGTAGATGACGCCACGGTGGCGACCGTGCTCGGGATCGAGGCGCGCCAGCGACCCGAGCGAAGCCGGCACGTCGTACGAGGCGCGGGTCAGGTCGGGACTGAGGGTCTGCCAGTGCCGGCCGCCGTCGGCGGTGCGGAACAGCACGTTGGCCGCCAGGTAGAGCAGGTGCGGATCGACCGGCGAGAACAGGAGCGGCATGGTGCGCACCCAGCGGTAGTCGCCGGTGCGGAGCGGATCGGGCGAGACGTCCTGCACCTGCCCGGTGGCGCGGTCGAAACGGTGGATCTTGCCGCCGTAGACGATCCCGGGGTGGAGCGGATCGGGCGCCACGTAGCCGTACTCCTCGGCGCCCACCGGATGCCATTCGCGGAAGGTGATCTGGCCGTCGTCGCCGCGGCTCAAGACCCCCGCCGACCCGCTCTCCTGC
Source organism: Candidatus Eiseniibacteriota bacterium (assembly GCA_005893365.1). Taxonomy (GTDB): domain Bacteria; phylum Eisenbacteria; class RBG-16-71-46; order RBG-16-71-46; family RBG-16-71-46; genus WS-11. Next base: position 4,082 of record VBPB01000086.1, on the reverse strand, counting down.
TGGCCGCCGTAGACGCGATAGGGGAAGTCGTCGTCGGTGCTGACGTGGTAGAACTGCGCGGTGGGCTGGTTGTACCAGGAGCTCCACGAGTCGCCGCCGTTGACGGTGACGACCGCGCCCTGGTCGCCGGCGAGCAGGATGACGCGCGGATCGTCCGGGTCGAGCCACAGCCGGTGATAGTCGTCACCCCCGGGCGCCCCGCGCCAGCCTGAGAAGGTGCGGCCGCCGTCGGTCGACTTCCAGCACACGACGTTGGCCACGTAGACCACGTCGGCGTGCTTGGGGTCCACCTTGACCTCGTCGAAGTCGCCGTCCCGGTCGCTCAGCCGATGGTCGCCGTTGACGAGGCGCCAGTGCTCGCCCCCGTCGTCGGAGCGGTAGAGGCCCGCGCCCTTGCCGGCGCCGACCACCGCGACCAGGCGCCGCGGCTCGCTCGCCGAGACCGCCAGGCCGATGCGGCCGAGCCGGTCCGAGGCGGTGGGCAGGCCCTCGGTGATGCGGCGCCAGGTGGTGCCGCCGTCGCTCGACTTGTAGAGCCCGTTGTTCGCCGAGAGCGTGAACGAGCCGCCGCCCCCTTCCCACGGCGGCTGGCGCGCCGCCCACATCACCGCGAACACGGTGCGCGGATCGGCGGGGGCGAGCACCACGTCGATCGCCCCGGTGTCCTGGTCCTGGTACAGCACCTTCTGCCAGGTCTCGCCCCCGTCGGTCGAGCGGAACACGCCGCGCTCGGGATTGGGGCCGTAGGGGTGTCCGAGCACCGCCGCGAACACGCGGTTCGGGTCGTGCGGATCGACGACCACCGCCGGGATCTGCTGCCCGTCGCGCAGCCCGAGGTGGCGCCAGGTGGCGCCGCCGTCCCCGGACTTGTAGATCCCGTCGCCCACCGACAGGTCGGGGCGCTGCAGCCCCTCGCCGCTCCCGACGTAGATCACGCGCGGGTCCGAGGGGGCGACCGCCAGCGCCCCGATCGAGCCGGTGGACTGGGCGTCGAAGATCGGCGTCCAGGTGCGGCCGGCGTCGGTGGTCTTCCACACCCCGCCGTTGTTGACGCCGATGTAGAAGAGGTTGGGGGCCCCGGGCACGCCGCTCGCGGCCACGGTGCGTCCGCCGCGGAACGGCCCGATCAGCCGCCAGTGGAGTCCCGCGAGCAGCGCCGGGTCGAAGGCGCGGGCCGGGCCCGCGGCGGCGAGGAGCAGCAGCGCCACGATCACGGCACCGCGCCCCGCGCGGGCGGCGCTCCGACGCCGGGCGTCACCCGCCCCGCGGCGCATGCCCGGTCTCGGCGCGGCGTCGCTCACGGGATGCTAGAAGATCCGCTTCCCGAGTACGCTCTGCGCCAACTCGACGGCGAGCACGGCGGTCATGTTCTGCGTGTCGAGCACCGGGTTCACCTCGACCAGGTCGATGGCCACGATCTCGGCGCGATCGCTCACCAGCTCCATCGCCAGATGGGCCTCGCGGTAGGTGATGCCCCCCCACACCGGCGTCCCGGTGCCGGGGGCGTCCTCCGGATCCACCACGTCGAGGTCCACCGAGAGGTGGATGCCGTCGGTCCCGTCGCTGGCGATGCCGATCGCCTCGTCCACGACGTCCCGCATCCCGCGCTCGTCGATGTCGCGCATCGTGTAGACCGTGACGCCCACGCGCTTCAGCGTCTCGCGCTCGCCCGGGTCCACGTCGCGGATGCCGATCAGGGCGGTGTTGCGCGGCTGGACCTTGGGGGAGCGGCCGCCGAGCTGCACCAGGTCGGGATCGCCGAGCCCGAGCGCGATCGCCAGCGACATGCCGTGGATGTTGCCCGAGGGCGTGGTCTCGGGCGTGTTGGCGTCGCCGTGGGCGTCGAACCAGATGAGCCCGAGCGGGCGCCCGGCCTTGGCGAAGTGGCCGGTCGAGCCGGCGACCGAGCCGATGGCGATGCTGTGGTCGCCGCCGATCACCAGCGGCAGGCGGTCCAGGCGCAGCGCCTCCTCCACCTGCTGGCGGAGCGCGTCGCACATGACCAGCAGCGGCTCCTTGTAACGGAGCTTGCCCTCGCCCACCTGCTGCGTCTCGGGGATCATCACGTTGACGTCGCCGGCGTCCCGGACCTGGTGGCCGAGCAGCTCGAGGCGCGACTGGAGATCCGCGACCCGGATGGCGGAGGGACCCATATCCACGCCGCGGCGTCCGGCGCCGAGATCCACCGGCACGCCGATGATCTCGATGAAACGTCGATCGGTCGACATCGGGCGCGCAGTCTAGCCCGGACCCTTCACGGACCGCCAGCCCAAACGCGAGACCGGGGCCTCCGTCGGCGCCCACGTCTTGACTCGCGCGCACGAAGCGGCCACCGTGTGCGGGCGATGACGCGCTCCGGGTCCGCTTCCCTGCTCATGCTGGCCGCAGCCCTGGTGACGGCGGCCGCGACCCCGTCCGAGCCCGAGCGTGAGGCGCTCCCCTCGCCCGCGCCGCGCACCGCGGCCCCCGCGGGCCGCGTCCTGTTCCAGGACGACTTCAACGGCGACTCGCTGGCGCGCTGGACCAGCGACCGGGCGGGCGTGTGGAGCGTGCGTCGCGGCATGCTGCGCGGCGACCTGCCCGACCGCAAGCAGGAGCACTCGATCATCAGCGCCGGCGACAGCGCGTGGACCGACATCGCCCTGGACGTGGACGTGTGCGCCATGCGCGGCGTCGACAAGGGGGTGGTCGTGCGGCTCGAGGCCTCGCAGCGCGCCGTGGGGGTGGACCTGCGCGGACCGGGCTACGAGGACGTGGTGGTGCACGTGCGTGAATGGCCGCTGGCGAAAGTGCGGGCCGTCAACGCCAACGGGATGTGGCATCATCTCCGGGTCGAGGCGCGCGGCCAGCGGTTCCTGGTGTCCGTGGATGGCGCCCTCGCCGTGGATCGGACCGACAAGCATCGCGCCGGCGCCCGGGGTCGGATCGGCCTCGCGGCCTACACGGGCGGCACCGGGCAGTGCACGGTGTACTTCGACAACGTGGTCGTGACCGAATCGCCTTGACGACGGTCGCGCGGGGCCGGATGGCCCGGGAGATGACCATGAGACGATTGCGGCTGGGAGCGCTGGCGGCGGCGGCCCTGATCGTCGCCGGCTGCAGTGGCGCGCCGGCGCCCGTGCCGGTGGTCGGCGCCCCGGTGGACATCGCCAAGCTCGCCGGCGAGTGGGGCGGCGACTATCGCAACGACACCAACGGGCGCACCGGCAGCATCGTCTTCAAGCTGTCGGCCGGGGCGGACACCGCGTACGGCGACGTGGTGATGATCCCGCGCCAGCGTCCGGTGGAGCGCATGCCGGCCCAGGATCCGGCGCAGGGGCTGCCGGTGTCGCGGGTGCCCGAGGTCCTGTCCATCGCCTTCGTGCGCGCCGAAGGCGGCGCCGTGCGCGGGCGGCTGGTCCCCTACCTCGACCCCGAGTGCGACTGCCTGGTGGTCACGCACTTCCAGGGCAAGGTCCGCGGCGACCTCATCGAGGGCACGTTCGACACCCGGCAGGCCGAGGACAACAAGACCCTGACCGGCACCTGGAAGGTGAAGCGGAAGCGCTGAAGCGAGGCGGCGCGCGCGGCGGCTCCCGGAGCCCGCGCGCGCGGCCCGATGCCGGAGCGGGCCGAGCGACCTCAGCGGCTGCGCCGCCCGCGCAGCAGCCTCAGCCCGTTCAGGATGACCACCACCGTGCTGCCCTCGTGGCCCGAGACCGCCACCGGCAGCTTGAGCGGCCCGAACGGGGTGTGCTGCCCCACGAACACCAGCGTCACCAGCACCACCATGACGCCCGAGGCGATGGTGACGTTCTGGATGACCACCCGGCGCGCGCGCTGGGCGAGCCCCAGGGCGTAGGGGAGGGCCGTCAGGTCGTCGCCCATCAGCACCACGTCGGCGCTCTCCATCGCCGCGTCGCTGCCGATGCCGCCCATGGCGATGCCGACCGTGGCGCGCGCCAGCGCCGGCGCGTCGTTGACCCCGTCGCCCACCATCGCCACCGCGCCATGGGCCTGGGCGAGCGTGGCGATCACCGCGACCTTGTCCTCGGGCAGCAGGGCCCCGTGGTGCTCGTCCACCGCGGTGCGCCGCGCGATGG
>VBPB01000085.1 GCA_005893365.1 Candidatus Eiseniibacteriota bacterium | reverse complement strand
CAGGGGCGCATCCACCGGCTCTGGTACCTGGGGCCGATGTTCCGCTACGGGCGGCCGCAGAAGGGCCGTTACCGTCAGTTCTGGCAGGTGGGCGCCGAGCTGATCGGCACGCCCGCGCCCGGCGCCGATGTCGAGATCATCGCCCTGTTCATGGACCTGTTCGAGGCCTGGGGCTTCCGGGACCTGACCGTGGCCATCAACAGCCTGGGCACGCCCGAGACGCGCGCGCGCTACGCCGAGCGGCTGCGCGAGTGGCTGGCGCCGGCTCGCGAGACGCTCTCGCCCGGCCTGGGGCCGATGCCCCGGCTCGTCGACCGGCTCGACGACGAGAGCCGGGTGCACTTCGACGCCGTGCGCGCCGGGCTCGACGCGCTGCGCATCCCCCACCAGCTCGACCACGGGCTGGTGCGCGGGCTCGACTACTACACCCGCACCGCCTTCGAGGTGCACGACCGCTCGCTGGGCGCCCAGAGCGCCCTGGGCGGCGGCGGCCGCTACGATGGGCTGATCGAGGCGCTGGGCGGGCCGTCCACGCCGGGCATCGGCTTCTCGATCGGGCTCGACCGCGTGATGCTGATGGTGGAGGAGCGCGGGCTGGCCCCGGCGCCCACCGCCGCCGGCGTCTACCTGGTGGCGATGGAGGGCACGCGGATGGTGACCCCGATGCTGGCGCGGGCCCTGCGGCAGGTGTACACGGTCGACTACGACCTCGAAGGACGCGGCGTCAATGCGCAGATGAAAGCGGCCGATAAGAGCGGAGCCCGCGCGATGGTGCTGCTGGGCGACGAGGAGTGGCAGCGCGGCCAGGTGGTGCTCAAAGATCTCAGGTCGGGCGACCAGCAGACCGTGACGCTCGAGGACATCGTCACGGCACTCGACCGGCTGCTGCTGGACGGGACGGAGGGAACGGAGATCCCATGATCGAGACCGGGACCCCCGGGGCGGACGTGCGGCTCGAAGACCTCGGCGACTGGCGGCGCACGCACACCTGCGGCGAGCTGACCCGCGCCCACGTGCGCGAGGCGGCGGAGGCCGCGACCCTCATGGGCTGGGTGCACCGGGTGCGCGACCACGGCGGCGTGCTGTTCGTCGACCTGCGCGACCGCTACGGCCTGACGCAGGTGGTGTTCCGTCCCGAGCGCTGCGGTCCCGAGGTCATGAAGCGCGCCGGGCAGGTGGGCAACGAATCGGTGATCGCCGTGCGCGGCCCGGTGGCGCCGCGGCCGGCCGAGTCGGTCAACCCCGATCTCTCGACCGGCGAGGTGGAGCTGGAGGCGCGCGAGATCCGCGTGCTCGCGGCCGCCGCCCCGCTGCCGTTCCAGGTGAACGAGGCGATGCACCTGGCCAACGAGGATCTCCGGTTGCGCTACCGCTATCTCGACCTGCGCCGGCCCGAGCTCTCCGCGATGCTGGCGCTGCGCCACCGCGCCGCCCAGGCGGGGCGCGCCCATCTGTCGGGGCGCGGGTTCCTGGAGATCGAGACCCCGTTGCTGGTCAAGCCCACCCCCGAGGGCGCGCGCGACTACGTCGTGCCGAGCCGGGTCCACCCCGGCAAGTTCTACGCGCTGCCGCAGTCGCCGCAGCTCTACAAGCAGACGCTGATGATCGCCGGCTGCGACCGCTACTTCCAGTTCGCGCGCTGCCTGCGCGACGAGGACCTGCGCGCCGACCGCCAGCCCGAGCACACGCAGATCGACCTCGAGCTGTCGTTCGTGACCGAGGAGGAGGTGTTCGCCGCGGTCGAGGGGCTGATGGTGGCACTGTGGCGGGAGTGCAAGGGCGTGGAGCTCGAGACCCCGTTCCCGCGGCTCACCTTCCGCGAATCCATGGCGCGCTACGGCACCGACAAGCCCGACGTCCGCTTCGGTTTCGAGTTCGTGGACGTGACCGCGCTGTGCGCGCGCTCGCCGCGCCGGGTCATCGCCGACGGGGCCAAGGCCCAAGACGGCACCGCGGCGGCGCTGGTGCTGCCGGGCGGCGCCGAGATCTCGGGCACCCAGCTGCGCAAGTACGAAGACGTGGTGAAGGCGGCCGGCGGCGGCGGGCTCACGTTCTTCAAGGTGCAGGCGGCCGACCGCGAGAAGCAGCAGATCATCTTCCCGGGCGGACTGCTGGACGAGTTCCTGGCCGCCGTCAAGGCGCGCGACGGCGACGCGGTGGTGTTCACCAACGGCCCGTGGGAGCACACGCTCAAGGCCCTGGGCGTGTTGCGCTCGCAGCTCGGCCAGCCGTTGCTCGCCGGCCACGAGGACGAGTGGCGCTTCCTGTGGGTGCGCGACTTCCCGCTCTTCGAATGGGACGCCGAGGCCAAGCGCTGGTCGCCCCGCCACCACATGTTCACCATGCCCAACGCCGAGCACCTGCCGCTGCTCGAGAGCGACCCGGGCAAGGTGCACGCCCAGCTCTACGACCTGGTGCTCAACGGTACCGAGCTGGGCTCGGGCTCGATCCGCATCCACCGCACCGACATCCAGGAGCGGGTGATGAAGGTGATCGGGCTGGCGCGCGAGGAGGCCTATCGGAAGTTCGGCTTCCTGCTCGAGGCCTACCAGTTCGCCTCGCCGCCGCACGGCGGCATCGGGCTGGGCTTCGACCGCATCGTCATGCTGCTCGGCGGCTGCGAGAGCCTGCGCGAGACCATCGCGTTCCCCAAGAGCGCGAGTGCCGCGTCGCTGATGGACGGCTGCCCCTCCGACGTCGAACCCGAGCAGCTGCGCGAGCTCAAGATCCGCGTCGATCCGGACCTCTGACGGCTCCGGAGTTCCCATGAACCTCCACCAGCTCGGGCCCGGTCCGGGCACGGTGCACGGCTGCTTCTCGCGCGACCTGCCGCCGGTCCTCACCGTCGATCCGGGCCACCGGATCCGGGTCCGCACGCTCGATGCCGGCTGGGGGCGGATCGAGCAGGCCGATCCGTTCGCGCCCCCCGAGAAGTTCGCGCGGCCCGACCCGGAGCGAGACCGCGGCCACGCACTGTGCGGGCCGATCGCGATCCGCGGGGCCCGGCCCGGCATGACCCTGACCGTGCGCATGGTCACGATCCGGCCCGGGCGCTGGGGATGGACGTCGGCCGGTGGCGAGCCTGGTCGTGGACCTTAGGGTCTCGCAGATCGTGAACGGCGTGAGGGGCGTGCACGCGGTCCTGCCGCACGGCGCATTGGGCGGCGTGGCGGGCTGAGGGACGTCCCCCGCGCCGGCGCCGGGCCGGGCGCTGGTTCCGACGATCATGACCGGCCGCGGCGGCCGGGGCCGACCCAACAGTGCGCCTCGTCGGCCGCCGTCCTGCCCCACTGCGTCGTCTGCCAGTTGTAGCGCGCCTTGGGGGGCGGGAGCGCCGGCGGCAACGGCATCAGCAGCACCTGCGAGAGCTGGTGCGCGTAGGGGGTGTAGAGATCCCGCAGCTCGGCGAGCTTGCGGTCCGCCTCGGCCCCCTCGCGGAGCCGCACCCCCGAGGCCGCGAGCCAGGCGCGCAGCTCGGCGACGGTCCCGGGGGCGAGGCGGAGCGTCTCGGGTGCGACCGGCTTGAGCCGGAACGTCTGGCTCAGGTCGACCAGCGCGTGGCGGGCGATCGCGAACGTGAGCCGGGCCTGGAACGGATCGATCCCCTCGACCCCGACGATCACCAGCGCGCAGGCGTCGAGGATCGCCACCATCGCGGCGAGCCAGGACTGGTTGTCGTGCTGCGAGCGGAAGAAGCACAGGATCGGGTAGGAGAGATGGCTCTCGAGGATCTCGGCCGAGGTGCGCTCCCAGTCGCGCAGCAGCGGCGCGATGACGCCGGGATCCGTGCTCTCGAGCGTGCGGCGCAGCATCACCGCCGCGGTGGGCGGCGAGCCGGCCCACGCGTCGAGCATGGTGATGCGCGCCTCGCGCCGCGCGAACGACTGGTAGAGCACCGGCACGTAGGCGATCACCAGGGCCAGGAAGCCGAAGCCGGTGCCGGCCTCGGTCACGGTGATGAGCCGCGCGGCGGGACTCATCGGGTGCAGATCGCCCAGGCCGAGCGTGAAGAACGTGGTCCCGCTCATGTAGAGGTCGGCGGCGAAGCCGGCCGTGGCGACCCCGCCCCCGGTCCCGATCACGCCCGCCAGCTGCGAGCCTTGGGCCCAGTGGAGCAGCGCGAAGCCGACGACGAGCCCGGTCGCCCAGACGATGAGCAGGCCGAGGATCGACAGCAGGGCGTAGAAGCTGAGGAAGGTCTCGCGCCGTCCGCGCGCGGCGATGCGGCGCGCGATCGTGGCCCATCCGCTCCAGAGCCAGCTCAGCACGAAGCGCGAGATGCGCAGCCGCGCCGGCACCCGGCGGGTGAGCAGGATGGTCTCGAAGGCGTCCCACAGCACCCAGGCGATGAGCAGCAGGGCGCCGGCGCCCACGAGGGGTTTCATGGCGCGGACCATAGACAGCGTCGGGCGGGGGTGGCAAGGCCGGCGGCTCGCCCGGCTGCCGGCCGCAATCACGATGGCCACGCGCTGGAGGTTGTGGAACCATGACCAGGACGATGACGACGCCGAGCGCCCAGGAGACGCATGCCATGCCCGCCGGTCGCGGACCCATGAACCGGTCGAGAGGCGAGCGATGAGCGGCGCCGAGACCCGGCGACTCGAGGCCGACGCGCGGCGCGAGGCGAACTGGAAGCGCTGGGGGCCCTACCTCTCGGCGCGTCAGTGGGGCACCGTGCGCGAGGACTACTCCGAGCACGGCACCAGTTGGGATTACTTCCCCCACGATCACGCGCGCAGCCGGGCCTACCGCTGGGGCGAGGACGGTCTGCTCGGCATCACCGACCGCGAGTGCCGACTGTGCTTCGCCCTGGCGCTCTGGAATGGACGCGACCCCATCCTCAAGGAGCGCCTCTTCGGTCTCTCCGGCCCCGAGGGCAATCACGGCGAAGACGTGAAGGAGTGCTACTACTATCTCGACGCGACCCCCACCCACAGCTATCTCAAGGCGCTCTACAAGTATCCGCAGGCCGAGTTCCCCTACGACCGCCTGGTGGCCGAGAACCACCGGCGGGGGCTCGACGCTCCCGAGTTCGAGCTGCTGGACACGGGCGTGTTCGACGAGGGGCGATACTTCGACATCACGGCCGAGTACGCCAAGGCGACGCCCGACGACCTGCTGATCCGCATCACCGTCGCCAACCGCTGGCCCGAAACCGCCGCCCTGCACCTGCTGCCCACGGTCTGGTATCGCAACACCTGGTCCTGGGGACGGAGCGGCGAGGGCTACTGGCCGGAGCCACGGCTTGCCCGGGACGGCGAGGCGACGATTCGGGGCACCCACGCGAGCCTCGGCGACTGGCGACTCGCCGCGGGGCCGGGGCCGGACGGCCGGGCGCCGGCGCTCCTGTTCACCCGGAACGAGACCAATGCCGCACGGCTGTTCGGCTCCGACGTGGGGCCGCGCCATGCGAAGGACGCCTTCCACGCCTACGTCGTCGGCGACGACCACGACGCGGTCGATCCGGCGGAGGCAGGCACCAAGGCGGCGGTCCACCATCGGCTCACGCTCGCGGCCGGCGCGGAGGTCGTGATCCACCTGCGCCTCTCGGCCTCGGGGGGGACCACGGCCGCGCCGTTCGGTGCCGAGTTCGACGCCGTCTTCGCCCGGCGCATCCGCGAGGCGGACGAGTTCTACGCCGAGCGGCTACCGGCCGTGCTGAACGACGAAGCGCGGCGTGTGGCGCGCCAAGGCTATGCCGGGCTCCTGTGGTCCAAGCAGTTCTACCACTACGCGGTGGCGGAGTGGCTGGAGGGGGACCCGGCCCAGCCGCCGGCCGCTGCCGCCCGCCGGCACGGTCGCAACAGCGACTGGTCGCACCTCTACAACCGCGACATCATCTCGATGCCCGACACCTGGGAGTATCCCTGGTACGCGGCGTGGGACCTGGCGTTCCACATGATTCCCTTCGCCAAGGTGGATCCCGACTTCGCGCGCGAGCAGCTCGTCCTCTTCCTGCGCGAATGGTACATGCACCCGAACGGGCAGGTGCCGGCCTACGAGTGGGCGCTCGGCGACGTCAACCCGCCCGTGCACGCGTGGGCCGCCTGGCGCGTCTACAAGCTCTCGGCCGCGCGCGGGCGGCGCGACCGCCTGTTCCTCGAGCGCGTGTTCCAGAAGCTGCTGATCAACTTCACCTGGTGGGTCAACCGCAAGGACCTGGATGGCCATCACATCTTCGCCGGCGGGTTCCTCGGCCTCGACAACGTGGGCGTGTTCGACCGCTCGCAGCCGCTGCCCACCGGCGGGCATCTCGAACAGGCCGACGGGACCGCGTGGATGGCGTTCTACTGCGGCACGATGCTGTCGATCGCCCTGGAACTGGCCGCCGAGGACCCGGCCTACGAGGACGTCGCCTCGAAGTTCTTCGAGCACTTCGTCGCCATCGTCGACGCGATGAACCACCTGGGGGGGACCGGCCTCTGGGACGAGGAGGACGGCTTCTACTACGACCACATCCACCTGGACGGCCGGACCATCCCGATGCGGCTGCGCTCGATGGTGGGCCTGATCCCGCTGTTCGCGTGCGAGGTGCTCGAACAGGAGGTCATCGACCGCCTGCCCGGCTTCGCGCGGCGCATGCGCTGGTTCCTCGAGAACCGCGCCGACCTGGCCCGCTCCATCTCGTACATGGAGGACGCGCCGCGGGCCGACGGGAGCGCCGGTCACGGCCATCGGCTGCTGGCGATCCCGTCGCGCGAGCGCCTCGAACGGGTGCTGCGCTACCTGCTCGACGAGCAGGAGTTCCTCTCGCCGCACGGCATCCGCTCCCTGTCGCGCGTCCACCACGACCATCCCTACGTGTTCGACGCGGATGGCATGGACCACGTGGTTCAGTACGTGCCCGGCGAGTCCCGCACCGGGCTCTTCGGCGGCAACTCGAACTGGCGCGGCCCGGTCTGGTTCCCGGTCAACTATCTGCTGGTGGAGGCCCTCGAGCGCTATCACCACTTCTACGGCGACGACTTCAAGGTCGAATGCCCGACCGGCTCCGGGCGGCGGATGACATTGCTCGAGGTGTCCCAGGAGATCGCCTCGCGGCTCGCCGGCCTGTTCCTGCCCGACGCCGCCGGCCGGCGGCCGTGCCATGGCGACGAGCGACGGTACGCGGACGATCCGCACTGGCGCGAGCTGGTGCTGTTCCACGAGTGCTTCGATGGCGACGACGGTCGCGGCGTGGGCGCCAGCCACCAGACCGGCTGGACCGCCCTGGCGATCCGCTGCCTCGAGAAGCACGCGCGACGGGGCACGCGATCCGCGGCTGCGGCCGGCCGCGAGCCGGCGGTGACGCGATGACCACGTCCGACGCGCCGCGCGACGAGCACCACGAGTGGCTGGAGGCGGACGGCCTCGGCGGCTTCGCCTCCGGGACGGCGACCGGCATCCGCACGCGGCGCTACCACGCCTGGCTGCTCGCCGCCGCCGGCGTGCCGACCCGGCGCTTCGCCCTGGTCCAGGGATGCGAGGCGTGGGCCGAGACCGACGCCGGCCGCTTCGCCCTCACCTCCCAGCGGTACCAGCCCGGCGTCGTCCATCCGGACGGGGTCACGCGCATCGAACGCTTCACCGCCGAGCCCTGGCCGACCTGGACGCTGCGGCTGCCGGGGGGCGTGCGCATCGCCCACGAGCTGTTCGTGCGCCGCGGCCTGCCGCTGGTCGTCGCTTCGTGGCGCCGGCTCTCGGGCCCGAAGCCGGTCCGCCTCGCGGTCCGGCCGCTCTTCTCGGGACGCGATCCGCACGCGCTCCATCACGAGAACCCGGCGTTCCGGTTCGCGCCCGAGCCGCGCGACGGCCGGCTGGTGTGGCGGCCGTACGAGGGGCTGCCCGAGGTGGCGATGGCGACCAACGGCCGCTACCAGCACGCGCCCGAGTGGTATCGCCGCTTCCTCTACACCGAGGAGCGCGCCCGGGGGCTCGATGAGGATGAGGACCTGGCCTCACCCGGGCTCATCCACTGGGACCTGTCGTCCGGCGAGGCGCTCTGCGTCCTGGCGGCCCACGACGCCGCGACCGCTGCGGCGATGACCGGCGCCGCGCCGGTCAGCCTGGTCCGGCGCCTGCGTGCCGCCGAACGCCGGCGGCGGCGCGGAGCCGCCCGACTCGAGCGCGCCGCGGACGACTATCTCGTCCGCCGCGGCACCGGCCTCACCGTCGTGGCGGGCTACCCGTGGTTCGGCGACTGGGGGCGCGACACGTTCATCGCGCTGCGCGGCCTGTGCCTGGCGACCGGGCGGCTCGAGGCGGCGCGGAGCATCCTGTCGGCATGGTCCGGCACGGTGTCGGAGGGCATGGTGCCCAACCGGTTCGCGGATCATGACGATGCCCCGGAGTTCAACTCGGTCGACGCGTCGCTGTGGTTCGTGATCGCCGTGCACGAGTCCCTCGCCGCCGCGACCGCGGCGGGGCGTCCTGTGGCCTCACGCGAGCGCACGCGGCTGCTCGACGCGGTCGAGGCGATCCTGGCCGGCTACACGAACGGGACGCGCTACGGGATCCACCTGGACGACGACGGTCTGCTCGCCGCCGGTGAGGCCGGGGTCCAACTCACGTGGATGGACGCGACGGTGGGCGGGCGGGCCGTCACGCCCCGGATCGGCAAGCCGGTCGAGGTCCAGGCCCTATGGTTGAACGCCCTGCGGCTGTCGGCGGGGGCGTCGGTCCAGCGCCGTCGCCAGTTCGAGTCCGGCCGCGAGTCGTTCCGCCGCAGGTTCTGGGACGAGGCGCGCGGCGGGCTCTACGACGTCGTGGACGTCGACCACCGTCCGGGAGCGGTGGACGCGACCGTGCGCCCCAACCAGATCTTCGCGGTCGGCGGGCTGCCCCACCCGTTGATCGACGGCACCCAGGCCCGGGCCGTCACGGACCTGGTCGAGCGCCGGCTCTGGACGCCGCTCGGCCTGCGCTCGCTGGCCCCCGACGAGCCCGGGTATGCGCTGCGCTACGAAGGCGGTGAGGTCGAGCGCAACCAGGCCTACCACCAGGGCACGGTGTGGCCGTGGCTGGCGGGACCCTTCGTCGAGGCCTGGGTGCGCGTCCGCGGCGGCGGGCGCGAGGCGAAGCAGGTGGCCCGGACGCGGTTCCTCGAACCGTTGTTGCGTCATCTCGACGGGGCGGGGGTGGGCCATCTTCCCGAGATCGCCGATGCCGAGCCGCCTCACACGCCGCGCGGCTGTCCGTTCCAGGCCTGGTCGGTGGGGGAGGCGCTGCGCCTCGACCGGGTGGTCCTCGCCGAGCCGCGGGGTGGCGTGTCCGATCCGCCCGGCCGGACGCCCATCGACCGGGCCACCGCGGGGATGGCGAGCAGCTCCTGACCGCCGTGCCCGGCGGATGACGCCGCGTCAGTGATAGACGTCCCGCCGGCCTCCCCAGGGGACCGCCGAGCGCCGGCCAGGACCAGCGGCGTCACGCCACCGCCCGACGGAGCGACGCGCTCAGCTCAGGCCCAGCGCACTCGCGCTGAATCCGGCGCCGATCAGGATGGAGTGGATGGCCGCGCGGGGCACGTCCAACATCTGGCCCGACTCGGTGCGGAACCGGACCGACTCGAGTTCGACGCTGCCGGAGAGGCGGTCGCCGGTCTTGAGCCAGATCTCATCCTGCGCGAGATCGGGCGCATCCTTCAGGTGCACCCAGGTGATGCGCTGGGTCTCCACCTCGAGGCGCCCGAACGCCGCCCGGATCGAGAAGCTGCGGTCCTGCACCTCACCGAGGAGCGAGTCTCCCCGGCGACCGACGATCAGGTCTCGACTCATGAGGTCCTCCGCCGCCGAGCCGCTCGCGCCCGCACGGCGCGCCTTCAGCGCTTCGTCGGTGCGGAGGCTAGCACACGGGCTCGGGGACGGCGGCGCACCAAGTGTGGTAGTGGTCGCCCGCGCTCGCGGGCAGGAGCTGGACTCCTTTCACCCTGATTCGGCGCGGGTGGCAGGGGGCTGACTCGCGCGGATAACACTTCGGGGCGCGGTGGCGTCTCCCCATCGGACGGGTCAGGGTCGCGACCGGGCGTCTCGGCCCCGACCCGGGCGAGGTGGAGCGACGGGCGAAGGGGAGGCTCTGGACGCGATGCCGAGCGACGATCGTCCGGCGAGCCGGAACCCGCGCCGCCGCCGAGCGCGGGCCGATGCCGCGACCGCGCCACGCGCACACGGTGCGCCGTGAGCGAGCTCGCCCTCGACGAGGTGGCGCTGGTGGTGGCCGCAAGGGACGGCGATCGCGCCGCCTTCGGCCGGCTCTACCAACGCTACGGCCGCATGGTCCACGGCGTGCTGCTCGCGCGCGTGCCGCGCAGCCAGGTGGAGGATCTGGTGCAGGATGTCTTCCTGCAGGCGCTGAAGCGGCTGCCCGGGCTGCGTGAGCCGGACCGGTTCGGCGGGTGGCTCGCGATGATCGCGCGCAACCGGGCGACCGACTTCCACCGTCGCACGCGACCGACGGTGGAGGTGACCGACGACCTGCCGGGGCCCGAGGCCGGCACGGACGCCGAGGCGCTGGCGGTGCTGGCGATGCTGCGTGAGCTTCCCGAGGCGTATCGGGAGACGCTGGTCCTGAGATTGGTGGAGGGGATGACGGGCCCGGAGATCGCCGCGCGCACCGGGATGACCCAGGGCTCGGTGCGCGTCAACCTGCACCGGGGGATGAACCTGCTGCGCGCGAAGCTGGGGGTGGCGAAGGACCATGTCTGACGACTATCTGTGGGACAAGTCGGGGACCCCCGACCCCGAGGTCGAGAAGCTCGAGCGCTCGCTCGCCTCTCTCGCCGCGCGCGAGCGGCCGCTGGAGCTGCCCGAGCGCATCGCGGCCCCCGAGCGGGCCTCGGGATGGCGCGGCCGCCTCGCGCGGCTGGTGGGCGTGGGGGGCGAGACCGCCGATCGGCGCGGCCCCATCGTGCTCGGGCTCTCGCTCCGGACCTTGGCCGTGGCGGCCGGCGTGATCGCGGTGGCGGGAGCGGTGAGCCTGTGGATGGTCACGCGCCCGGCGCCCGGCTGGCAGGTCGCCACACTCGCGGGTGCGCCCCGCGTGGCCGAGGGCGCGCTCGCCGCGGGCGGCCGGCTCGGCGTGGGCCAGTGGCTCGTGACCGACGCGGCCTCGCGCGCCCGCGTCACGGTGGGCAAGATCGGCGAGGTCCTGGTCGAGCCCAACACGCGGCTTGAGCTCCTCGAGGCCGGCGACCACCGGCAGCGCCTGCACCTGGCGGTGGGGATGGTCACCGCCGTGATCCTGGCGCCGCCGCGCGAGTTCGTGGTCGAGACCCCGTCGGCGCGCGCGGTGGACCTGGGCTGCGCCTACACGCTCGAAGTGGATCCGATGGGTGGCGGGCTCGTGACCGTGCTCGCGGGCTGGGTCAGCTTCGAGTCCCAGGGCCAAGAGTCGTTCATCCCGGCCGGGGCGCGCTGCGCGACGCGGCCCGGGAGCGGCCCGGGCACGCCCTGCTTCACCGATGCCACGGACGCGTTCAAGAACGCGCTGGCGCTGCTGGACGTGGCCCCCGACCCGGCGGCCCGCGCCGCCCAGTTGCCGCGGGTGCTGGCCGAGGCGCGCCGCGAGGACGCCTTCACGCTCTGGCACCTGCTGGCGCGACTGCAGGGCGAGGAGCGCGACGCGGTGTTCGCGCGGCTGGCGGTCCTGGTGCC
Source organism: Candidatus Eiseniibacteriota bacterium (assembly GCA_005893365.1). Lineage (GTDB taxonomy): Bacteria > Eisenbacteria > RBG-16-71-46 > RBG-16-71-46 > RBG-16-71-46 > WS-11. Next base: position 3,428 of record VBPB01000085.1, on the reverse strand, counting down.
GCCGCCCCCCCCGGTGACGCGGGCCGGCGTGATGGCGGGCGACCGCGCGATGCTCGACCGCTGGTGGGATGCGCTGGGGTTCGGTGAGATGAAGTGGTGGCGGCTCTGGGAGCGCTCGTGGCCGGAGCCCAGCGGGCGCCCGGGCGCGCCGGACACGGTCACGGCGGCGCGGCCGAACCGGCCGAGCTGACCCCCCGCCGGGGCCTGGGCCATGCGGCGCCCGGCTCCCCCGACACGCCCGAGGCGTCGGTGGAGGTGAACGGGGCCACGGCGGCTCTCCCGGGCGGCCGGGATGCGTTTCCGCCCGCGGGGCATGCGCCCGATTCGTGTGGACGCCGGCGGCGCCCGGCGGGATGATTGCTCTACGCGCGGACCGGGCGGCTCCCCACGGAGACGCCGATGCGACGCACGACCCCGCTGTACCAGTTCATGCCCTACGGGGCGCCGGAGCTGATGGAAGCCGGCCGGCCCCAGATGAGTCGGGCCCTCCTCCTGAGTTCCGCCGCCGCCCTGGTGGTCTACGCGCTGAGCACGCAGCTGGCACCGTTGCTCGAGCGCAAGATCGAGCCGGTGACCTCGACGGTCATCGACGTCACGACCATCAGCCCGCCGCCTCCGCTCGTGAACGTCGCGCCGCCCGCGCCCGCCGTTGCGGTCCCGCGGCACGCACCCGCGATCGGCGTGCCCGTCCCGGTGCCCGAGGCCGCGGCGCCGCCCGCCGCGCCACCGATCGCCGGGCTCTCCGACGGGCACGAGACCGGGCCGCCGTCTACGGCGGTGCCGAACGATGTGACCACCACGACCCCCGCCGCCGAGGTGCTGCCGCCGTTCGGGACCCACGTCTACGTCGAACGACTGCCCGAGCCGATCAAGGTGGTCAAGCCGGACTATCCCGACATGGCGAGGCAAGCCGGCCTCGAAGGCCTGGTGATGGTGCATGTCCTGATCGGCACCGATGGCCGCGTGAAGGACGTGCGGGTGGACGCCAAGCTCCATGTGCCGATGCTGGACGAGGCGGCGCGGGAGGCGGCGCGCCAGTGGGTGTTCGTGCCCGGCATGGCCGATCAGCGTCCGGTGGCGTGTTGGGAGACCATCCCGTTCCGATTCCGGCTCCACTAGTGTCCCGCCCGCGCCGCTAACGCTTCCCGGCGCGCGCGCGTCCTTGTCTCCGTAGCCCGCGGCCGGTCCACTCGGGACCGCGCGCGGAGCGAACGGACCCGAGGGGTCCGGCAGCGCCGGCCCGCGCCGGGCGCGGAGCCGCCGGCCCTCGCAAAGGAGGCGGACCATGTCGAGCAAGCGTTTCGCGGCGGTGGCGATCCTGGCGCTCAGCCTGATCGCGGGAATGGCCCAGGCGGGCGGGAGCGCGCACGTCAACATCCTCAAGGCTCCGAAGCAGGTGGCGGCCGGTCAGGTGTTCGAGCTCGCCTTCGCCGTCCGCCCGGACTGGCCGATGAGCAAGGGCCGCGTGCTCCAGCCCACGGTGAAGGCGGTCTGCGGCGACCGCCAGGTGACCTTCGCCTCGACGGAGGCCAAGGACGGCAGCCGGTACGTGGCGTCCTTCGCGCTGCCCACGGCCGGCGACTGGACCATCACCGTGGACAGCCGGCTCTGCCAGACCAAGATGACCCCGCTGGTCCTCAAGGCGGTGGCGGCGAAGGACAAGCAGTCGTAACGGTCGGCGACCATCGGGGCCGGGGGCGCGGCGATCGCGTCCCCGGCTGGTGGTTCTCGCGGCGCCGGCCGGGCCCGATCACCCGCTCAAGCCCCGCCGCCTCGGGGCCGATACACTTTGTATGAAAAAGTACTTGACCGAGCGGGGGCGGAGGGGGTTCAATCCTCACATGCCCGCGCCCTCCACGCTCCCCCAGGATCGCAGCGAACCGGTGCCCATCCACGGCCAGGCCCTCGACGACCTGCGCTACATCCGCCAGACCATGGAGCGGGCCGGCTCGTTCACCGCCATCTCGGGCTGGGGGCTGATGGCCGCCGGCGCGACCGCCCTGGGCGCCGCGTGGCTGGCCTCCCGGCAGCCGACGGTCGAGGCCTGGCTCGGCGTCTGGCTCGCCGAGGCCCTGCTGGCGCTGGGCGTGACCCTGTGGGCCTCGAGCCGCAAGGCGCGCGCCTCGCTGATCCCGCTACTCAACGGTCCGGGCCGGATGTTCGTCTACGCCTTCACCGTCCCGATGATCGTCGGGGCCCTGCTGACCCTGGCCTTCTTCGCCGGACCGCTGGCGGGCCGGCTCGCCGCCGTGTGGCTACTGCTCTACGGCGCCGGGATCGCCAGCGGCGGCGCCTTCTCGGTGCGCATCGTGCCGGCGATGGGGCTCGGCTTCATGCTCGTGGGCGCGGCCGCCCTCTTCAGTCCGGTGGCGTGGGGGACCGCCTACCTGGCGCTCGGATTCGGCGGGCTCCACCTGGTGTTCGGGTGGCTGATCGCGAGGCAGCACGGTGGCTAGGAGCGGCGCGCAGCGACGGGATGGGACGATGAAGGACGGCTCGCCGACCCGCGGGCAGCGCCAGATGCGGGACTTCTACGCGTCGCAGGGCACGCCCGCGCTGGACCGCATCATCCACGAGCGGGTGCGCCTGGGGATCACGAGCGCCCTGGCGGTCAACGCCTCGCTGACGTTCAACGAGCTCAAGGCCCTGCTCAAGACCACCGATGGCAACCTCAGCGTGCACGCGCGCAAGCTCGAGGAAGCCCAGTACGTGGTGTGCACCAAGTCGTTCGAAGGACGTACGCCCCGGACCGAGTACCGGCTGACGCCGGCGGGCCGCAAGGCGCTGCAGCGCTATCTGGACCACATGGAGGCGCTCATCCGGGCGACGCGCGAGGGCTGACCGCGCCGCCGTTCGTGGAGGTTCCCCGATGATGACGAGCCCATTGTCCCCTCACGCCAACGGCCTGCACGCGGCCATCGTCATGGACGGCAACGGCCGCTGGGCGACCGAGCGTGGCCTGCCCCGCTCGGCCGGCCATCGCGCCGGCGTCGAGGCGATGCGCCGCATCGTCGAGGCCGCCCCCGGCTTCGGGATCTCGACGCTGACGCTCTACGCCTTCTCGGCCGCCAACTGGAACCGGCCGGCCACGGAGGTGCGCGACCTGTTCGCGCTGCTGCGCGAGTTCCTGCGCTCCGAGACCGCCGCGTGCATCGCCCGCGGCGTGCGCCTCACCGTGACCCGGCGCCGCGACCGGCTGCCGGCCGCCCTCCGCGGCGCCATCGCGGCGACCGTGACGGCGACCTCGGGCGGGCGCGGCCTCCATCTGCGCGTCGCCCTCGACTACTCGGCGCGCGAGTCCATCCTGCGCGCGGCGCAATCCGCGGTGCGGGCCGCGCGACGCGACCGGACCCTCACCGAGGCCGCCTTCGAGCGTCTGATCTCCGAGGTCGAAGGCGGTGGCGCGCCCGCCCCGCCGGTGGACCTGT
>VBPB01000326.1 GCA_005893365.1 Candidatus Eiseniibacteriota bacterium | reverse complement strand
ATCCACTGGTTCGGCAACCGCGAAGGGAACCCGCTGCTGGCCGGCGTCGCGCACGGCCATTGGTGGGCCTTCGTGCTGCTCAAGGGCGTGCTGGTGCCCCTGCTGATCTGGCGCCTGTACCGGTACCGGGAGGCCTCGCCGGTGCTGGCCAACGCCGGGCTCACGCTCGTGACCATCGCCCTCACCGTCGCCCTCGGCCAGTGGCTGGGGTGGATGGCCGGGGTGATGCAGGTCGCGAGCCTGACGCGGCTCTAGCCGGCACGCGCCTGACGCGCGGGCGACCCGCCCCGCGCGGCACTGCCGCCCGCACGCTCCGGCCTCCGTGCCGTCGCATCGGTCCGCTACTTCTGTTCGGGCATGATGTGGGGCGTGACCTCGATGACGAGATCCTTCTTGGTCACCGTGGTGTTCTGGTGCTGGAACAGGACGCCGAGCCCCGGGATGTCGCCCAGCACCGGGAGCTTGGTGATGTTCTTGGTGCGCTCCTCGCTCAGCAGGCCGCCGATGATGACCGAGTTGCCGTCCTTGAGGCGCACGGTGGTCTTGGCCTGGCGGGTGCTGATGATGGGCAGGCTGTTGTCGGGCCCGGTGAAGCCGACCACCGAGCTGACCTCGGGGTTGATGACGGTGGTGATGTAGCCGTCGGAGTTGATGGTCGGCGTGATGCCCAGCTTGATGCCGACCTCCTCGCGCTGGATGGTCTGCGTCGGCGCGGCGCCCCCGCCTGCGAAGACCGTCCCGGTGACGACGAACGGGATGCGCGAGCCCACCAGCATCGAGGCCTCGCGGCCGTTGAGCGTGGCGATCTTGGGATTCGCCAGCACGCGAGCACTCCCGTCGTGGATCATGAAGTCGAGTGCCGTGGCCCAGCCCCAGCCCTCCCGCGTGTAGACGTCGCCGGACTTGAAGAAGCCCTTGAGGCCCCCGGTGATCCCGTACCAGTTGATCGAGTCGGGGAGTCCGCCGCGCGGCGACTTCCCGGCCGGCGGCCCCTCCTGGATCACGATCGGCTGGCGGTTGACCAGATCCCAGTCGATGCCGAGCTTCTTGGCCGCGTCGGTCGAGACCTCGACGATGCGGGCCTCCAGCATCACCTGCTGGGCCGGCACGTCGATGACCTGCACGATCTCCTCGATCTCGGCGATCACCCGGGGGCTCGTGACCACGATGAGCCGGTTGCCGCCCGGATCGATCTGGATGTCGGAGCAGAGCGTCTTGAGCGCCGCCTGCATCTCCTTGGCGTCGGCGTATTTCAACTCGACGATGTAGGCCGAGAGCCCGGTCTCCTGCTTGAGCGACTTGTCGTCGGCGACCAGGACCGAGTTGCCGATGCGCTCGTACGAGAGCCCCGCCGCGCGCACCACCAGGTTCACCGCCTGCTCCACCGGCACGTCCTTCATGTGGATGGAGATCCGCCCGCCGGTGACGCCGGGGCCGGTGATGATGTTGAGGTCACCCTTTTCGGCGAGGATCGTGAGCAGATTCGGCAGGTAGGCATCCGTGGCGTCCAGCGTGATGAGCTTGCCCTGATTGATGGCCGCGCCGGCGGGCCGCACGGGTATGGCCAGGCCGAGCGCCAGGGCCAGCACGAGGATGCCGTGGGTGAGCACGTGTCGCGAACGAGCCACGCTCATTCTCCTTTCGTGGGACGCATGAGGGTCAGCCGCTGACCGCCGCGGTCGAGCACGACCTGGTCGGCGGAGATGCTGATGACCTTGAAATCGGCGAACAGGCTTCCGGGCCGGACGCTGTAGTCCCGGTCTTCGTAGCGGATCAGGGCCCGGGGGTCGTTGTCCCCCTGGAGGATCGCGGTCAGCACCGGCTTGGGCGGCGCCGGGGGGACAAAGGGCTTGGGCGCGACTTGGGGCCGGGCCACGACGGACACCGGCCCGTAGGTGAACGGATCGCGCAACGCCGGGATCGAGACCGCGCTCACCGGGGCGGCGAGCTGGGCCTCGAGCCGGGCGTAGGGATCGGGCGGCGGGCCCGACGAGCGGCGGGACCGATGCCACGCCCCCGAATGCTGCAAGGCGTCGGCGGTCTGCAGCCCGACCACCGCGAGGATGGCCAGCGCGATGAGGGGCGTGAAGAGGCTTCTGAGGTCGACGTTCAATGGCGGTCCCCGGTCTGCTTGAGCACGTAGCGCGTCACCCACATGTCCAGCATGCGCCCCCCGGACGATACCGGCAGAAGGCTGAACCGGTCCACCGAGATGAGCCGGCCCGAACGGCTCAGGTCGTCCAGGAACGCCACGAACCCGCCATACGAGCAGCTGACGCGGATGTGGGCGCGCACTTGGACCGCCCGGGTCATCCGGGTCGTCGCCCCGGGCTCGGTGGCGATGACGTCCATGCCGTGCTTGCTCGCGGTGCGCGAGACGTCGTCGATCAGGTTGGAGGCGAGCTCGCCCGAGTTGCTCTGGCGGTCCGCGGCGTCGGCCGGCAGGGAGTTGTCGGAGAGCAGCGCGAACACCCGCGCCGGCATCATGTGCGGGGCGCGTTCGGGGTCGAGCGGCATCCCGGTCTCGGCGGCGCGCTGGAGGGCCGCCTGATACCGGTGCAGGGCGGGCTGGAAGGCCAGCAGGTGGATGGGAATGAACAGCAGGAAGATGACCGCCGCCGCGACCAGCGGCCACTGCTTGCGGAGCTGGGCCGCCAGGACGGGATTCATCAGCGGCACTCGATCACGAACGCCGCCACCACCCCGCTGCCCTCGCTGATGCGGCTCGAGGCCAGGCGGATATTCTGGTAGCCGGCGGAGAAGGTCTTGTCGCCGTGGAGCGCGGTCACGAGCTGGACCACGCCGCGCATGCGATCCTCGCCCGCGGGGATCTTGAGCTCGCCGGTGATGACCAGCTTGTTCTGGTCCTGGAGGCCGGGCAGGTTGTCCGGATTCACCGCGATCGACTGGATCAGCGCGTTGGACGGCACGAGCTGGGCCAGGCGCACCAGCTTGTCCCGCCAGCGCCTGGGATTGGCCTGGGTCTGCTCGATCGTGGCCAGGTCGCTCTCGGCGATGACCCAGTCCCGCTGGCTGTTCTGCAGCGCGCGCATCCGCGCCGCCTGGCGCTCGATCAGCGAGGCGCGCCGGACCAGCGACGAGCAGTTGAGGCCGTAGAGGCCGAGGACCACGG
>VBPB01000322.1 GCA_005893365.1 Candidatus Eiseniibacteriota bacterium | reverse complement strand
TAGGCGCTGACGTCGAGCGCCATCTGGAACCCCTCGCGCGGCGTGGCCACGAACTCGCCCTCCAAGTCCTCCTTGCGGGCGAAGGCGATGCCGTGCACCAGGGCTTCGATCGCGCCCCATTCGCGGGCGAGCCGGGCCGCCACCGCGTCGATGGTGTCGTCGCGGGTCACGTCGCATTCCAGCACGAGCGTCCCGGGCACGGCCACCGCCAGCTCCTCGACCATCGACTTGAAGCGCTCGCCGGCGTAGGTGAGGCACAGCGTCGCCCCGGCCTGGTGGAGGCTCTGGGCGATCGCCCACGAGAGGCTGCGGTGGTTGGCGACCCCCATCACCAGGGCGTGCTTGCCGCTCAGATCGATGGCGTACATGGGACTCCTTCTGGGACGCGCGGGGCGGGCCGGCGCTTCAGGCCGAGCGCTGCCGCTCCCACACCCGGATGGGCAGGATGATGACTTGGATGCCGGTGAACTGCAGCCGGCGCTGGATCGAGAACGAAGTCTCGTGGTGGAGCGAGCGCGTGAACACGTTCTCGCGCTGGAACACGAGCTGGCCCGCGAACACGACCGGCCGCCGGAACTCCTTGATGAGGTCCATGCACATGGACTCCAGCTCGGCGATCAGGTCGGTGCCGAGGGTGAAGCGATACTCGGCGTAGTAGCCCATGCGGCTGGCGAGCTGCACGTAGCGCTCGAGATCGGCGGCGACCTTGTCCTCGAGCGCCTGCATGTCGGCCGCCCCCTTGAACTGCCCCGAGTCCACCAGCCCCACCGAGCAGAACACGAAGTTCTTGAAGTGGCGCGGGAACAGCCGCTGGATGTTGAGCAGGGTGTGGATGCCGAGCCCGGCGTACGACTCGACCAGCACGATGGCGGTGGGGCCGTCGGGCGCCAGCTCGGGCGGGTTCTTGGGCTCGGGCAGCGGGAGGTTGGTGAGCACCTCGTCGAGGGACGAGAGCAGCTGCCGCACGCGCCGGTAGTGGGTGCGCACCACGAAGCAGTAGCCGATGAACACGCCGGTCGCGATCAGCGTCACCCAGCCGCCCTGGCCGAACTTGATGACCGAGGTGACGATCAGAATGAGCCCGGTGACCGCCGTGCCGATGCCGGCGACGCTCAGGCGCCGCCGCCAGTGATGCTGCTCGGCGCGCGTGTTCCACCAGTGCCGCACCATCCCGAGCTGGCTGAGGGTGAAGGTGATGAACACGTTGATGGAGTACATGACCACCAGGATCGCCACCGCACCCCGCGTGTAGAGCAGCACCACGGCTGCGGCGAGGCCCATGATGATCACGCCGTTCTGGGTCACCAGGCGCTCGGAGAGGTGCGCCAGGCGCTTGGGCACCCAGTTGTCGACCGCCATCGAGGCGAGCGTGCGCGGGCCGGCCACGAACCCGGTCTGGGCGGCGACGAACAGCAGCGCCCCCTCGGCGATGAGCGTGAACCACACCACCGCCGTCCCGACGTGCATCCCGCCCACCTGCCACCCGCTGGTGAGCAGCCCCCACAGCGAGGCGTTGAGCGTCATGCCGGTCTGCTGCTGGACGCGGTTGAGCAGGTAGCAGAGCAGGATGCCGCCGGCGGTGAACGAGAGCGAGGTCGCCATGTAGAGCATGGTGCGCTGGCCGGTCTCGACCCGCGGCTCGCGCAGGATCTCGGTGCTGTTGCTCACCGCCTCGATGCCGGTGAAGGTGCCGCCGCCGAGCGAGAACGCGCGCAGGAAGATGACGATCACGCCCCACAGGCCGAAGTCGGCGACCGCCTTGTGGGTGTCGCCCACGGTGTCGCCGATCAGCAGGTGGAGGTCGCCGCCGTGCGCGAAGATGCCGACGCCGATGAGCGCCACGTGGCTGAGCATGAAGGCCAGGAAGATGGGCGTGAGCACCACCACCGATTCCTTGACGCCGCGCATGTTGAGCCCGGTGAGTCCCCCGATGACCATGAACTCGACCGGCACCTTCCAGAGATGCCACGGGTGGGGGAGGAACGAGAAGATGGCGTCGCAGCCCGAGGCGACCGAGATGGCGATGGTGAGGACGTAGTCCACGACCAGGGCGCAGCCGGAGATGATCCCCGGCGTCGGCCCCAGCAGCTTGGTGGCGACCAGGTAGCCGCCGCTGCCGCTCGGGAACAACTCGATGATCTGGCTGTACGAGGCCGAGATCAGGAAGACGGTGGCGACGGTGGCCACCACCAGGTAGAGCGCGAGGTGGCGGTGGGCGCCGAGCTGGAGGAACGCTTCCTCGGGGCCGTAGCTCGACGACGAGAGGCCGTCCGACCCGAGTCCCACCCAGGCGAAGAAGGCGATCAGGGCGAGGTTGTGGTGGATGCGCGGGTCGAAGAGGTTCTTCGGAGCGCCGAACAGCATGCCGCGCAATCGGTCGAGCACGGTGGGGGAATCTAGGGACTCGTCGGCACTTTATCAAGCCGCTCCTGCGGCACGGTCCCGGGCGTAAGTGCCGCTTCGACAGGCCGGTAAGCGCCCGGGCGGGGGCGGTGGTAGCCTCGCCCAATGAGCCGGACCGACGGGTCGAGGCGCCCGACCAGCCTCGCTTCGGTCGAACGCGCGGTGATCGCCTGCGAGCGCTGCCCGAGGCTACGCGCCTGGTGCGAGCGCGTGGCCCGCGAGAAGAAGCGCGCGTTCCAGGACCAGACCTACTGGGGCAAGCCGGTCCCGGGCTTCGGCGACGCGGCGGCCCGGCTGCTGGTGGTGGGGCTCGCGCCCGCGGCCCACGGCGGCAACCGCACCGGACGGGTGTTCACCGGCGACTCGAGCGGCAGCTGGCTCTACGAGGCGCTCCATCGCTTCGACTTCGCCAACCAGCCCGACTCGACCGGCCGCGGCGATGGCCTGAGGCTCCGCGGCGTCTACGTCACCGCCTCGGCGCGCTGCGCCCCGCCCGCCAACAAGCCGACCCGCGCGGAGCTCGAGCGCTGCCGGCCCTTCCTCGCCGACGAGATCCGGCTCCTCACCGGCGTGCGCGTGGTGGTGCTGCTCGGGCGCATCGGCTGGGAGGCGTGGCTCAAGGCCTCCGGCTGGTGGGAGCGGCTGCCGGCGCGCGAGCGCCCGCGCTTCGCCCACGGCGCCGAGTCGCGGCTGCCCGACGGGACGGTGGTCCTGTGCTCGTTCCATCCCAGCCGGCAGAACACCAACACCGGCCGGCTCACCCGCCCGATGTGGCACGCGATCTTCCGCCGCGCGCGGGCGCTGGTGGACGGGAAGGGCCGACCCGAAGGCGTTGCCACTCGAGTGGGGGTCGTCATCCAATCCGCCGCCAGGCAGGTCTCTCCGAGTGCAACGCACTGGCGCTGGATACTCGTCGCCATCACGCTCACCGGCGCGGTCTTCTTCGTGTTCCGCGGGGCCCTGGCGATGTTCTTCGCGCAGGAGGACTTCCGTGGGATCGCCGCCGCCAGGGGCATCCTGCCCAGGCACTCCACACCGTGGCGCTACGTCTCCGTGCAGGCGTTCATGGATGTCTGCTATCCCTGCTTCGGCGACCGCGCGAGGCCGTACCACTTGGTCAGCAACGCGCTCCACGCGGCCAACGCGCTGCTCCTCTACGGCCTGCTGGCCCGGCGTCTCGCCCCTGCGGCGGCGATGGTCGCGGCGGCCTTCTTCGCGGTCCACCCGGCGCTGTTCACGGCGATCTACTGGCAGTCGGCACGGGGCGACATCCTGGCCACGACGTTCGCGCTCGGCGCGGTGACGGCGACCCTGTGCCGGGGGCGGGAACGCTGGCTCGCCCTTCCGAGCTTCGCCCTGGCCATCCTCTCCAAGGAGTCGGTCCTCTGCCTGCCCCTCGCGATCTGGCTCATCCGCCGCTGGGACTGGAAACGCGAAGGCGGCGATGCGCCGACCTGGGACCCGTTGATCGCGGTGCTGTGCCTGATGAGCGGGGCCTACGGGTTGTTCCTCCTCCTCGGAAAGGCGGCGGGCATCAGCGTGGGCACCGCACCCGGTGCGGCCTACGCGCTCGATTTCCGAACCCCGCTGCTCCAGAACCTCCTGACCTATGTCGGTTGGACGGTCGATGTGGCCATGCGGCCCTCGCCCCTGAGGTTCGTGGACGTGAGGAATCCCGACCTCTTCGGGCTCGCGATCGGGAGTCTGGTGGTCTGGGGCGCGGCCGCCTTCGTGCCCGGGCTCCGCGCCCGCGGGTGGCTCGTGGCCGGCGCCACGTTCTTGCTGCTGCTCGTCCCGGTCCTGCCGCTGCGGAACCACACCTACCACTACTTCCTATATGCGCCGCT
>VBPB01000321.1 GCA_005893365.1 Candidatus Eiseniibacteriota bacterium | reverse complement strand
GCGGCTGGGGGTGCGCGGCAACGAGGTGCTGCGCGCGCGCGGCACCGAGTTCCGCGGCGTCAACCAGGAGTTCCTCTGCGTGCGCGGCCGCTTCGGCTACGAGTTCGTGAACAGCCCCGAGCGGTTGACGAGCCCGCTGCTGCGGCTGGGCGGCGCCCTGGGCCCGGCCAACCCGGACGAGGCGGTGGCCTACGCCGCCTCACGGCTGCGCGAGATCGCGGCCGCCCACGGCCCGGGGGCGATCGCCTTCCTGGGCGGCGAGAAGCTCACGGTCGAAGAGGCCTATCTCTTCCAGAAGCTGGCGCGCGCGGTGCTGGGCACGCCGCACGTGGACGCGCGCACGCGGCTCGTGGCGCGGCTCGACGGGGCCGCGACCCTCAAGGCGACCGGCGGCGGCCGGCCCGCGCTCTCGTTCGAGGACCTGCTTGGCGCCCAGGAGGTGCTGGTGCTGGGCGACGATCTGCAGGGCGAGGCCCCGTTCGCCCAGGCGCAGCTGGTCCGCGGCCAGCACCAACGGCATCTCCACCTGACGGTCGCCCATCCGCGGCGCGTGAAGCTCGCGGGGGCCAAGTTCACCGGCCGGGCAGCGAGGCCGCCCTCCTCGATGGCCTCACGCGCGCGGCCCTCGATCTGGGCGAGCCCAAGGGATTGCCCGCCGAGGTGGCCGCGGGGCTTGAGGCGTTGCGTCAGGCCCTGGCCGGCGCCACCGCCGAGCAGACCGAGCGGGCCACCGGGGTTCCGGCCGAGGCGATCCGTACCGCGGCGCGCCGGCTGTGCCAGGCCGAGCGCAAGGCCGTGCTCTTCGGCCGCGCGCTGGTCGAGCACCCGCAGGCGCCGCGTCTCCTCCAGTCGGTCGAGAACCTGGCCTGGGTGTGCGGGGCGATCACCGACGAGCGCTCCTCGGTCATGTACCTGGGCCCGCAGAGCGACTCGCAGGGGGCACTCGACATGGGCCTCACACCCGACTGCCTGCCCGGCTACGCGCGGATCGCCGAGCCCAAGGCCCGCGCGCCGTTCGAGCAGGCGTGGGGTGCGACCCTCGATCTGGGCGCCGGCCTCGCGGCCCCCGAGATCTTGAGCGCGGCGGCCGAGGGCCGGATCAAGGCGCTCTGGATCGTCGGCGACCACTGGCTCAAGAGCGCGCCGGATCGGGCGCTGGCCGAGCGCGCGCTGGCCAAGGCGGAACTCGTGATCGTCAACGAGCTCTTCCTCACCGAGACCGCGCGCTGCGCCCACGTCGTCTTCCCGGCCAGCGCCTTCGCCGAGAAGGAGGGCGTGGTGGTCAACTGCGAGCGCCGCCCGCAGAAGACGGTGCGCGCGCTCGCGTGGCGCAAGGGCTGCAAGCCCGACTGGGAGATCTTCCAGTCGGTGGCGCAGGCCTTGGGTGCCCGCTGGTCCTACCGCGGCGCCGAGGACGTGTTCCGCGAGATCGGACGCCTGGTCCCCGGCTACCGGGGCTTGAGCTGGGCGAGCCTGCTGCCGCTCGGGCCCCAGTGGGCGAGCGTGGGGGCCCCCGCGGTCCCCGGCTCGCTCGGCGCCTCGCTCGCCGCTGCCGCGGGCGCCGGCCCGGACGGAGCGCATGACGGCGATGGCCTGTGGCTGCTCTCGGGCGGCACGCTGTTCCTCCAGGGCAGCCTCTCCCACCGCGGAGACCTGCTGCCCAAGCTCGCGGGCCCCGCGCGCGCGGCGCTTCATCCCGACGAAGCGCGACGGGCGGGCGTGGGCGAGGGCGATGCGATCGAGTTGAGTGGCCCGGGAGGGACCGTGCGCCTGCCGGTGACGATCGACCCAGGCGTGCCGGCCGGGAGCGTGTTCGTGCCGTATGCTCACGCCGAGGTGGAGCTCAACCGCCTCGGCGCGCCGTCGGGCGACGGGCTCAGGGTGCGGCTCAGCCGGGTGACGGCGCCGGAGACCGTGAACGCGTGAGGCAGCGGGGAGGGGCGGGGGATGGCCGCGATCTGGAGTAATCCCGACTTCCAGTTCGTCCTCTGGGCGATGGTCAAGATCGTCGTGATCCTGTTCACGATGCTGACCGTCGTCTCCTACATGATCTACGCCGAGCGCAAGATCGCGGGCCACATGCAGGCGCGCGTGGGCCCCAACCGCGTCGGCCCGCTGGGGCTGCTGCAGCCGGCCGCCGACGTGGCCAAGCTCTTCTTCAAGGAGGAGTTCACGCCCGAAGGGGCCAACAAGGTCGTCTTCACCATCGCGCCGATGATGGCGGTCATCCCGGCGCTGGTCACCTTCTCGGTCATCCCGTTCGGCCCCCAGGACGCCTTCCGCGTCACCGACGTCAACGTCGGCCTGCTGGTCTTCCTCGCCATGTCGAGCCTGGGCGTCTACGCCATCACGCTCGGCGGCTGGTCCTCCAACAACAAGTACGCCCTGCTCGGGGGGCTGCGCTCCTCGGCGCAGATGATCTCCTACGAGCTGGCGATGGGCCTCTCGTGCATCCCGGTGCTGCTGTTCGCGGGCTCGCTCTCGCTCATGGAGATCACGCGCATGCAGGGGCACTGGTGGTTCGTGGCCACCCCTTTCGGCATGCTCGCGTTCATGATCTTCATGATTACCGCACTCGCCGAGACCAACCGCGCCCCGTTCGATCTGCCCGAGGCCGAGGCCGAGCTGGTGGCCGGCTTCCACACCGAGTACTCCAGCATGAAGTTCGGATTGTTCTTCCTCGGCGAGTTCGCCAATGTCATCACCATCTCGTGCATCGCGGTGGTCCTGTTCCTGGGCGGCTGGAACGGCCCCTGGCTCCCCGAGGCGCTCAAGTTCCTGTGGTTCTTCGCCAAGCTCGGCGTGCTCCTGTTCTTCTTCATCTGGATCCGCTGGACGTTTCCGCGGCTCCGCTACGACCAGCTCATGAACCTGGGCTGGAAGGTGCTGCTCCCCGTGGCGCTAGGGAACATCCTGCTGACCTCGGCCTACCTCTGGTGGAGGGCCCAGGGATGACGCCGGCCCTCTTCATCGCCTTCGGGGCGATGCTGGTGATTGCGAGCCTGATGGTCATCCTGCACCGCAATCCGGTGACGAGCGCCCTGTTCCTGGTGGTGGCGTTCTGCTCGCTCGCGGCCATCTACCTGCTGCTGCACGCCGAGTTCCTGGCCATGGTGCAGGTGATCGTCTACGCCGGGGCGATCATGGTGCTGTTCCTGTTCGTGGTCATGTACTTGAACCTCAAGCACGACGTGGAGCACGGCATCCACCTGGCGCTGCGCCGCGGCGCGGGCTGGATCCTGGGCGGCGTGCTGCTCTCCGAGGCCCTCTGGTTCTTCGGCCGCCATTGGGCCGCAGGGCCGCTGGCGCCCGAGGAGGCGATGGCCACCGCCGGCAACACCGAGGCGATCGGCCGCGTGCTCTACACGCGCTACCTGTTCCCGTTCGAGATCACCTCCATGCTGCTGCTGGTGGCGATGGTGGGGGCGGTGGTGATCGCCAAGGGCCGCGGCCCGCACGTCGAGCGCGGCCGCCCGCCGCAGGGCGCCTCCGGCGCCCCGGCCGCCCCGGCCGACCGGCAGGAGACCGCATGATCCCGCTCGCGTGGATGCTGGGCCTGAGCGCCATCGTGTTCGTGATCGGCGTCGTCGGGGTGCTGGTGCGCCGCAACGCGCTCATCATCTTCATGTCCATCGAGCTGATGCTCAACGCCGCCAACCTGGCGTTCGTGGCGTTCGCGCGCGAGGCGAAGTCGCTCGACGGGCAGATCTTCGTGTTCTTCGTCATGACGGTCGCCGCCGCCGAGGTCGCGGTGGGACTGGCCATCATCGTCAACGTGTTCCGTCTCAAGGAGACGGTCTACGTGGACGAGATCAACCTGCTCAAGGGATAGGACGACCGTGGTACTGCCGTCCCTCTGGATCATCCCCGCGCTGCCGCTGATGGCGGTGGGACTCAGCCTGCTGCTGGGCGACCGGCTCGGCAAGCGCGGCACGGCGTGGCTCGCCTGCGGGGCCGT
>VBPB01000324.1 GCA_005893365.1 Candidatus Eiseniibacteriota bacterium | reverse complement strand
TTCCCGCGGTCGACGGTCTCGTCGGTCTTGCCGACCGTGCCGGCGGCGAGCGAGTCCACGACGGTCCACGGGCCGCCGGGGCTCGTGGCGCGCGCGAGGTGGTAGCCGGTGACGAGCCTGGCCCCGGCGGTGTCGTCGGGCGAGGCCCTCCAGTCGAGCCGGATGGCCTTGCCGGCGTCGTTGGGGACGTCCGCGCCGACCAGTCCCGAGGCCGGGCGCGGCGCGGGGGGCGTGCCGGGTGCCGGAGTGGTCACGGTGGCGGAGTCGGCGGCGGCGGCGTGCGCCAACGCGGGGGCCGCGAGCAGCAGGGCCAGGGCCAGCATCGCCGGCAGGGTCGTGCCCCCTGCATAGGGTCCGCCGTGGCGCGGCCTTCGTGGCACCCGAACCTCCCTGGACCTGGACACCCTGCCGCCGACGGCCGCGGCGTGCCCGCGCTCATCGCTGATGCGAGCAGGCACGGGGACCCTAGCAACGTGCCGCGAACAGTGTCAACGCCAATGGGGCGCCAAGGGTGTCCCGCAGGCGCGCGTCAATCCTCGATCAGCTCGACGTTCGCGCGCGGCACCACGGCGCGCGTGCCGTCCTCGGCGAACTCGACCGCCATCACCCGCACGCGGGCCTCGGTCTCGAGCGCCTGGAGCTCGGCCGGCAGCTCGATCACCCGCGCGATGCGGCCGAAGTGGGGCTCGCGGATGACGCGGAGCAGCGAGCCGACCTCCACCCCCGCGGCCCCCGCGGCGGCCGCCTCCCGCCCGGCGCCGGGCGGTCTCGGGATGACGATCTCGGGCCGCATCACCCCGGCGCGGATCTGGGTGGCCCCGCTCACCGAGGCCTGCTGGCCCTGGTGCGCCGCGAGCAGCCGCCAGGTGCGCTCGGCCATCCGGATGCGGCCGAAGCCCTCGGTGAGGATGAGCGTGAAGCCCAGGTCCTCGGCGCCGGTGATGGCCACGCCCAGGTCGCGTCCCAGCAGGTGGCGCAGGTCGTGGTCGTCGAAGCCGCCGACCACCACCGCCGCCACGCCCAGCTCGCGGGCCCGCATCAGCGTCGCGTGCGACACGTAGGAGCCGCCCACCACCACGCAGCCCTGGTGGGCGGGCGTGAGCGCTGCGGTGGCGAGCGGCTCGTCGGGCGAGGCCGCGACCAGGCGCAGCGTCCCGAAGGTCTCGCCGCCGACGCCGAAGATCCCCTGCATGAGCGCCCCCGAGGCCTCGACCACCACCCCCTCGCCCGGCAGCACCTCGGCCACCACGCCGCGGACGTAGGCGTCGACCTCGACCGGGAGGGGCGGCTCGCGCAGGATGAGCTGCCCGGTCACCGGCGAGACGCTCTCGAGCGTCCCGTCGGCGGGCGAGGTGGCGCGCTGATGGACCAGCCCGAACAGGCTCTTGCCCGCGGCGATCAGGTCGCCTCGGCGCACCGCGCTGCCGACCGGCAGCGTGAGCGCGTCGGGCACGCGCGCCGGGTCGAGCGAGAGCTTGGCCGCGAGGTTCACGGTCTGGACGTTGCCGGGCAGCTCGGTGCGGGCGACCACCGTGTCGGCCTCGACCGGCTGACCGACCGCGACCAGGACGTCCCCCTTGAGCGGCAGCCGGCGCTCGCGGCGGATGACCGCGTGGTCGGTGACGCGCAGGCCGGGCGTGTAGGCGTGGGCCATCACACCTCCTTGGCGTAGAGGCCGAGCGCGGCGTTCCAGGCGCGCAGCCGGCGGATGCGCTCGGCGGGCTCGGTGGGCAGCACGAACGGGCGCCGGCCGCGGGTGTCGACGATCAACCCCACCACCCCGCCGTTCACTTGGGCCTCGAGCGGCTTGCCCTTCCCGGGGCCCAGGTCGAAGCCGCGCTCGGGCCGCGCGATCACCCGCACCCTCCCCTGCTCCGGCAGCGGGATCAGCGCCAGCTCCCCGAAGGGGATACGGCGCTGGATCGGCGTCTGATCGGCCAGCACCTCGACGCTCAGGCACGGCTGTCCGGCCTTGCCGGCGCCGAGCGGGCTCAGCACCGTGCCCAGGCGCACCAGGCAGTCGCGCTCGAACACCTGGGTCGCCGCCGGCTCGTGGACCGTCGAGAGCACGCCCAACTGCGGCGCCATGAAGATGCTGTCCACCGCCAGCTGGGTGAGCCCCTCGGGCAGGAACCCATCCACCATCATCAGGGCCGCCTGCACCCGGCGCGGCGCGTGCGAGAGCACGCCCCCCGAGCCCACCAGCAGCCCCAGGTCGAGCAGGTCGACGCGCGTGGCGCCGGTCTCGGTCTGGGACATGATGTCGGAGATGGTGCGCTGCGACTGGATGCCCTTGAGCCCCACCGCCAGCGCCTTGTGCTGCTCGAAGGCCAGCCGCAGCGCCTCGCGCGCGATCGCCTGCTCGATGACGAGATCTTCCAGGCTCTGCGGGATGGTGGTCGGGCGGATCATCTTGTTCTTGACCCGGTTGCGCAGATCGATCTCGTCCACCGCGAACGGCACCCAGCGCAGGATGTTCTCGATCCCCGCCTCGGCCATGACGTTCGAGACCGAGTAGCTCATGCCGAGGTTGGCCGATACGGTGCGGTTGAACACGCCCTGGAACACCGAGAACACGTCGGTGGTGGCGCCGCCGATGTCGACGCCGACGACCGACATCCGATCGCGCCGGGCGATGGCCTCGATGATGATGCCGACCGCGCCCGGCGTGGGCATGATCGGCACCGGCGACCAGGTCATCAGCTTCTTGTACCCGGGCGCGTGGGCCATCACGTGCTCCATGAACAGCTCGTGGATGGCGTCGCGCGCCGGGCCCAGGTTCTCCTGCTCCAGGCTGGGGCGCAGGTTCGCGACCACGCTCAGGGCGGTGCGGTCGCCGAGCGTGCCGGTCACGACCTCGGCCGCGGCCTGATTGCCGGCGTAGATGACCGGCAGCCGATAGCCCGCGCCGAGCCGCGCCTTGGGATCGGCGGCCAGGATGATCTCGGCCATCTCGGCGACCCGGCGCACGTCGCCGCCGTCGGTGCCGCCCGAGAGCAGGATCATGTCCGGGCGGAGCTGGCGCAGCCGGCGGATTTTCTCGTGCGGACGGCGCCCATCGTTCAAGGCGATCACGTCCATGACGATGGCCCCGGCGCCCAGGGCCGCGCGCTGGGCGCTCTCGCCCGTCATCTGGAGCACCAGCCCGGAGACCATCATCTGGAGTCCGCCCCCGGCGCTCGAGGTCGAGACGTAGAGGTCGACGCCCTGATCCCCGGTCTGCGGCGTGATGATGCGCTCGCCGTCGAGGATGCGCCGTCCCGCCAGCTCCTCCACCTCGCGCACCGCGTTGAGCACGCCGCGGGTCACGTCCTCGAACGGCGCCTCCACGGTGGTCGGCGCCTCGCCGCGGAGGTGGTGGAGCCGCAGTCGGTGGCGAGGATCGAGCGGATCGCGGCCGGGTCCAGGGGGCGAGGCTCCATGGTCCTTGGGTCAGCCCTGCCGGCCGCCGTGGCGGCGCCGCTCGGCGAGCCTCCGCGCGCGCTCCGCTTCGGCGCGCGTCTCGATCCGGGTGATGAGGGCTTCCACCACCTCGCGCCGCTCGACCAGGGCGGTGAAGCGGCGGTAGTCGCTGAGCCGGAACAGCGACTGCAGCATCGGCTCGAAGAAGATGAGCGACTGGCTGGCGATCACCGTGAGGGGCTTGGCCGTCTCCAGCGTCAGGATCGCCGGGATCTCCAGGTGGAGCTCGACCACGCGGGCCGCCACGCGGTCGAGCAGCGCCTGGTCCTCGGCGCCGAGCGGCGGCGCCTCAGAGGCCATGGGCGTGGAAGCGGCTCGCGAGCTCCGCCCGCAGCGCCTCGCGCCCGCGCGCGGGCAGCGGCAGCACCAGCCCGCGATAGGGCTCGAGCCAGTGCGGCCGCGCGTAGGGCGACACCAGGACCGCGGTGGCCCTTGGGCTCGCGCGCCGCAGCCCGTCCCACGGGCGGCGGACGGTGCCGAAGGGCCCGCGCTTCTCGACGCCCCGCTCGTCCACCCGGCACCGCGCCGGCGCCAGGGCGGGTGCCAGGGCCCCGAGCAGCGCCAGGCCCAGCCCCACCCGCACCGGCAGCGGCTGGGCGAGGCTGGCCACGACCAGGCCGATGCCGAGCGCCATCGCGGCCCCCGCGCAGGCCGCGAGCGGGCGGTCCCGCCAGGGATTGAACGACCACTCCAGGGCGTCCGCCATCATGCGCGGCTCGAGGCTTCCTGGACCGGTCCCTGCGCCGCCTGCCGCGCGCCGCCCCAGTGCAGCTTGAGCTCGCGCGCCGCCCGCCCCTCGTCGAGACGGCTGACCGGGGTGGTGAGCGGGGCGTCGAGGAGCAGCTGCGGGGTCTCCGCCGCCTCCCGGGCGATGCGCTCCATCGCCGCGGCGAAGTGGTCGAGCCGGTCCAGCGTCTCGGTCTCGGTCGGCTCGATCATCAGGGCTTCCTCGACGATCAGCGGGAAGTAGACGGTCGGGGCGTGGACGCCGAAGTCGAGCAGGCGCTTGGCGACGTCGAGCGTCTTGACGCCGTGCTTGCGCAGCGCGCGTCCCGACAGCACGAACTCGTGCATGCAGTGCTCGGGGTGCGGCAGCTCGAAGCTCTGGCTCAGGCGCCGCATGAGGTAGTTGGCGTTGAGGATCGCGGTCCGGCTGGCCTCGGTGAGCCCCGCGGGGCCGAGGGTGGAGAGGTAGACCAGCGCCCGCACCAGGATGCCGAAGTTGCCGTGGAACCCGTGCACGCGGCCCACCGAGTGCTCACGGTCGTGGTCCATGCGCAGCAGGCCGTCGCGCTCGACCACCCGCGGCGCCGGCAGGAACGGCTCGAGGTGGGCGGCCACCGCCACCGGGCCGGCGCCGGGCCCGCCGCCGCCGTGCGGCGTCGAGAACGTCTTGTGCAGGTTGATGTGCATGACGTCGAAGCCCAGGTCCCCGGGCCTAACCATGCCGACCAGGGCGTTCAAGTTGGCGCCGTCCATGTAGACCTGGGCGCCGGCCTCGTGGGCGAGCCGCGTGATGTCGCGGATGCGCGCCTCGAAGATGCCGAGCGTGTTGGGGACGGTGAGCATCACCGCCGCGGTCCGATGGTCGAGTGCCGCGCGCAGGGCGTCAAGGTCCACGGTGCCGTGGGCCTCCGAGGGGATGGTCACGGTCTCGTAGCCGACCAGGTGGACGCTGGCGGGGTTGGTGCCGTGCGCGGAGTCGGGGACGATGACGCGGCGGCGCGGCTCGCCCTGTCCGCGCGCGCGATGCCAGGCGCGGATCATCAGCAGCCCGGTCATCTCCCCCTGGGCGCCGGCGGCCGGCTGGGTGCTGACCGCGGCGAAGCCGGTGATCTCGGCCAGCGCGCGCTCGAGCTCGACGATGACGCTGAGCGCCCCCTGGTTGGCCTCGTCCGGCGCCAGCGGGTGGGCGAGCGCAAAGCCCGGGAGAACGGCCAGCTCGTCGTTGATCTTGGGATTGTGCTTCATCGTGCACGAGCCGAGCGGATAGAGCCCGCGGTCGATGTGGTGGTTGAGCGTCGAGAGCTCGATGAAGTGCCGCACCACCTCGGGCTCGCTCACCTGCGGCAGCCGCAAGGTCTCTCGCAGCCGCACGCCCGGGAGCCGCTCGGCCAGCGGGCGGACAGGCACGTCGCAGGCGGGCAGCGCCGGGCCGCGATGGCCGGGCCCGCCCTGCTCGATGAGCAGACGCCGCGGCATCGTCATCGCCCCGCCTTCACGCCGGCGAGCACGGCGACCCAGCGGTCGATCTCGGCGGCGCTGCGCTTCTCGGTCACCGCCACCAGCAGCCAGCGGCGCCACGCGGGACGGAACTGCCCCAGGTCCACCCCGGGCAGGAGGCCCGCCTCGCGCCCGGCGCGCACCACGTCGGCGGCCTCACCCG
>VBPB01000323.1 GCA_005893365.1 Candidatus Eiseniibacteriota bacterium | reverse complement strand
CGCCATCCGAACGCTGCTTCAATCCGAATTCCGGCATATCCACATCCCGCTTGACGCCCCTCTCCCGACCCGCTAAGGTCTCTCCCGCGATGAACCGCTCTCCCAAGCATCATGCGCATCATCTCCACGGCCCGGCGGGCCGGGGGTCGCGTGCGCGTGCTCGGGTGAGCGGCTAGCCCCACCCGAATCCAGTGCCCGCAGGCACCCTGCCCGTCCGCAATCCGGACGGGCTTTTTCGTTTCCACCGCCACCCGACCACGTGAGGAACCGATGCTGAAGCTGGCACTCCCCAACAAGGGCCGACTCGCCGAGGACACGCGCGAGCTGTTCGCCGACGCCGGCCTGGCCGTCCAGGCGCGGGGCGAGCGCGCGCTCAGCGCCTCGCTCGGCGGCGAGTTCGAGGCGATCTTCGTCCGCGCCCAGGACATCCCCGAGTTCGTGGCCGACGGGGCGGCCGACGCCGGGGTCACCGGACGCGACCTGGTGTCCGAATCCGGCCGCCCGCTCGTCGACCTGCTCGACCTCGAGTTCGGCCGCTGCCGGCTGGTGGTCGCGGCCCGCGAGGAGAGCGGCATCACCCGGCTCGCCGACATCACCGGCGCCCCGCGCGTGGCGACCCCGTTCCCCAACCTCACCCGCGGCTTCTTCGAGCGCCTGGGCCGGCCGGTCGAGGTGGTGCCGGTCTCGGGGGCCGCCGAGATCGCGCCGCACCTGGGCATCGCCGACATCGTCGTCGACCTCACCACCACCGGCTCGACGCTGCGCATGAACGGGCTGCGCGAGATCGCCCCGGTGCTCGAATCGAGCGCCCGGCTGATCGCCTCGCCCCGCCTGACCGATGGGAACGCCAGCGAGGCGCCGGCTGAGGCCGGCAGTACCGCCACCGTGACCACGACCGCCAAGGCGGTGGCGCTCGGCGAGCTGGTGTCCGCCCTCACCTCGGTGCTGCGCGCCCGCGGCCAGCGCTACGTGATGGCGAACGTTCCGCGCGCCGCCCTCGAGCGGGTGAAGCGCGTGCTGCCGGGGCTCAACGGCCCGACCGTCGTCGACGTGCTGGACGGCGGCGAGGTGGTGGCGGTCCACGCGGTGGCCCCGGCCAAGACCATCTACCGCACCATCCGCGACCTCAAGGCGCTCGGCGCCGAGGGGATCCTGGTGACCCGGATCGAGAGGCTGATGCCGTGAGCGCTTCTGCCTGCCGCTGGACCGGCCCGCTCGCCGCCCTCACCCCCGCCGACCGCGAGGCGCTCTGCGAGCGCACCACCTCGCGCGACCAGGCGGTGCGCGAGGCGACGCGCAGCATCCTCCAGCGGGTCGCCCGCGAAGGTGACACCGCCCTGCTGGACCTGGCGCGCGAGCTGGATGGCGTGACGCTCGCCTCGCTCGAGGTGCCGCGCGAGCGGCGGCGCCAGGCGCTGGCCGCACTCGACCGGTCGCTGCGGGCGGCGATGGAGCGGACGGCCGCCAACCTCGCCCAGGTCCACCGCGCCTTCCTGCCGGCCGCCGAGGAGGTGTCGCCCGAGCCCGGCATCCGCGTGGGCCGGCGCCCGGACCCGCTCGCCCGCGTCGGCGTCTACGCGCCCGGCGGCCGCGCCACGTATCCCAGCAGCGTGCTCATGGCGGTGGTACCCGCGCGGGTCGCCGGGGTCGCCGAGATCCTCGTCTGCTCACCGCCCGGGCGCGACGGCCTCCCGTCGCCCGCGGTGCTCGCCGCCGCCGAGCTCGCCGGCGCCGATCGCGTCTTCGCGGTGGGGGGCGCCGGGGCCATCGCGGCGATGGCGTACGGCACGCTCAGCATCCCGCGCGTGGATCGCATCGTCGGCCCCGGCAACGCCTGGGTGGCGGAGGCCAAGCTCCAGGTGGCGGGCTCGGTCTCGATCGACTGCCCGGCGGGCCCGAGCGAGCTGCTGGTGGTGGCCGACGCGGCCGCCGATCCCGCCGGCGCCGCCCGCGAGCTGATCGCCCAGGCCGAGCACGACCCGATGGCGTGCGCCGTGGCGGTGGCGGTCGGCGAGCCCGCGGCCGCGCGCATCGGCGCGGCGGTGACGTCGCTGCTCGCCACCACGCCGCGCCGCCAAGTCGTGGCGCAGGCGCTGGGCGCGCGCGGGGCCCTGCTCTGGGCCGAGTCGCTCGCCGCGGCGTTGGACTTCGCCGCCGCGTACGCGCCCGAGCACCTGATGCTGGCGGTCGCCGAGCCCGAAGCGGCGCTTGCGCGCGTGCGCAACGCGGGCACCGTGTTCCTGGGCGCTTCGAGCTCGGTCGCCTTCGGCGACTACATGAGCGGCGCCAACCACGTGCTGCCGACCGGCGGGCTCGCCCGCTCCTACTCCGGGCTCTCGACGCTCGACTTCGTGCGCTGGACCACTTGGCAGCGCGTGAGCGGCGAGGCCGCGGCCGCACTGGCCGGGCCGGTGGGCGCCTTCGCCGACGCCGAGGGGCTGCCGGGGCACGCCGCGGCGGCGCGCGCATGGGGCGCGGCATGACCCCGCGCCCGCCCATCGCGGCGGCCGCGGCCACGACCGCCCCGGCCGTGCTCGACCTCTCCGACAACACCAACCTCTACGGCGCCCCGCCCGCGGCGCTGCGCATCCTGCGCGAGGCGGCCCCCGACGACGCGACGCGCTACCCGTCGGCCTATTCCGACGCCCTGCGTGCGGCCCTGGCGCGCTCGCTCGGCGCCACGCCGGACCAAGTGACCACCGGCTGCGGGTCGGACGACGTGCTCGACTCGGCCATCCGCACGTTCGCGGCCCCCGGCGAACGCATCGCCTTCTGCGACCCGACGTTCTCGATGATCCCGGTGCTCGCCGAGCGCAACCGGCTGGTCCAGGCGCCGGTGCCGTTCACCGCCGGCCACGACCTCGACGCCGAGGCGCTGCTGGCCACCGGGGCGCCCGTCATCTATCTGTGCTCGCCCAACAACCCGACCGGCACCGCCGCCTCGGGTGAGGCCATCGCGCGCGTGCTGGGGGGTGCCTCGGGCGTGGTGCTGATGGACGAGGCCTATGCGGACTTCGCCGCGGCCAACGTCCTCGGCGAGGCGACGCGCCGGGAGAATCTGCTCGTGGTCCGCACGCTCAGCAAGGCGTTCGGCTTGGCCGGCATGCGCGTGGGGTACGGCGTCGGCGCCCCCGCGCTGATCGCGAGGGTCGAGACGGCGCGCGGGCCCTACAAGGTGGGGGCCGCCGCCGAGCGCGCGGCGACCGGGGTGCTGACCGAGGATCTGGAGTGGGTCCGCGAGCGGGCGCGCCTCGCCGTCGGCGACCGCGCCCGGCTGATCGCCGCCCTCACCGTCGCCGGTCTTAGGCCGCTGCCCAGCGCCGCCAACTTCGTGCTGGTCCCGGTGGCCGACGCGGAGGCCTGCGCGCGCCGCATGCTTGAGGCCGGGGTGGCGGTGCGCGCCTTCGCGGGCCTCTCCGGCATCGGCGACGCCGTGCGCATCACCGTGGGGCCCGAGCCGTGCGGGACGCGGGCGGTCGCGGCCCTCGAGGAGGCGCTCGCATGAGGGTGACCGTGTTCGACTACGGCGCCGGCAACCTGCACTCGCTGGCCAAGGCGCTGGCCGCGCCGGGCATCGAGGTGCGCATCGAGGCCGACCCGGTCCGCTCGCTCGACACCGACGCGCTGGTGCTGCCCGGCGTCGGCGCCTTCGGTGCCGCGGCCCAGCGCCTCGCCCCCGGCCGCGCGGCGATGCGCTTAGCACTGGAGGCGGGGCTCCCCTGCGTCGGCATCTGCCTCGGGATGCAGCTCCTCTTCGATGCCAGCGACGAGGGCGAGGGCCAGGGCCTGGGCTTGATCGCCGGGCGGGTCGAGCGGCTGCGCGCGCGGCGCGTGCCGCAGATCGGCTGGAACAGCATCGAAGCTCCGCGGGAGGCGCCGGCCGATCCGCTGTTCGCCGCCGCGCCGCTCGCGCTGGCCTACTTCGCCAACGGTTTCGTCTGCCGGCCGACCGATCCGGCGACGGTCATCGCTTGGTCGAGGCACGAGACCGATCGCTTCGCCGCCGCCGTGCGCCGCGGGCGGACGGTGGGACTCCAGTTCCACCCGGAGAAGAGCTCGCGCGCGGGCGTGCGATTCCTGAACGCCTTCGTGGCGCAGGCCACGGGCGCGGGCCGCATCGGGGCCGCGCCGCCCCATCACGAGGAGGACCCGCGATGATCGTCATCCCGGCGGTGGACGTGCGCGAGGGCGCGTGTGTCCAGCTCGTTGGCGGCTCGTATGCCCACGAACAGGTGCGACTGCCGGATCCCATCGAGGCCGCGCGGCGCTGGGCTCGGGAAGGATTCCGTAACCTCCACGTGGTGGACCTCGATGCCGCCACGGACCGCGGCTCGAACGCCGCGGTGATCATGGCCGTCATCGTCGAGGCGACGCGCCTCGGCCTCGAGGTGCAGGCGGGCGGCGGCGTGCGAGACGACGCGACGGTGGCACGGCTGTTCGAGGCCGGGGCTGCGCGCGTGGTCGTGGGCACGCGGGCGGCGGAGGACCCCGACTGGCTCGTCCGGCTCGCACAACGCCACCCGGAGAGCATCGTCGCCGCGGCGGATACCCGCGAGCGCCGCGTGGTCGCCCGCGGCTGGCAGAACACCCTGGCCCACGACGTCGTCGAGACGGTGCGCCGCATCGGCGCCCTGCCGCTGGCGGGGATCCTCGTCACCGCCGTCCACAAGGAGGGCCGCCTCCAAGGCACCGACCTGCCGCTCATGCGCGAGGTCGCGGCGGCGACCCGCACCCCGGTCATCGCGTCGGGGGGCATCACCACGATCAAGGATCTTCGCTCGCTCGCCGGCTGCGGGATCGCCGGCGCCGTCATCGGCATGGCCCTTTACACCGGGGCGCTCGACCCGCGCGCCACCGTGAAGGAGTTCGTCACATGACCACCGTCGTGCGTGAGACCCGTGAGACCCGCGTGCGTATCGAGGCGGCCCTGGGCACCGGGGCGGCCACCGTGGACACCGGCGTGCGCTTCCTCGACCACATGATCGGCACCCTCGCCCGCACCTCGGGGCTGGACCTCACCGTCACCGCCCGCGGCGACCTGAAGCACCACACCATCGAGGACGTGGGCATCGCCCTGGGCACCGCGGTGCTTCAGCTGCGCACCGACACCGCCGCGCGCTACGGCGAGCGCACCCTGGCGATGGACGATGCGCTGGTGCAGGCGGTGGTGGACCTGGGCGGCCGGCCCTACTACCGCGGGCGGCTGCCCAGCTCGCTCTACGATCACTGGATGCGCTCGTTCGCCTGCGAGGCCAAGGCGGCGCTCCACCTGCGCGTGCTGCGCGGCACCGACCGCCATCACATCGTCGAGGCCGGGTTCAAGGCGCTGGGGCTGGCGCTGCGGCAGGCGCTGGCGGAGTCGGGGGCGCCCTCCAGCACCAAGGGCGCGGTGTCGCTGGACGTGCAGGGCTCATGAGCGCGGGCACGACCATGACCGCGCCGCTCGCGGGCTCGCCATGCTGACCCGCCGGATCATCGCCTGCCTGGACGTGACCGCGGGCCGGGTCGTCAAGGGCACCCAGTTCGTCGGCCTGCGCGACGTGGGCGACCCGGTGGAGCTCGCCGAGCGCTACGAGGCCGAGGGGGCCGACGAGGTGGTGTTCCTCGACATCTCGGCCACCGTCGAGGGCCGCGAGACCCTGCTCGAGGTCGCGCGCCGCACCGCCGAGCGGCTCTTCATCCCGCTCACGCTGGGCGGCGGCATCCGCAGCGCCGAGGACGTGGGGCGGGCGCTGCGCTCGGGCGCCGACAAGGTATGCGTCAACACCGCCGCGGTCGAGCGCCCCGAGGTGCTCACCGAGTCCGCCGTGCGCTTGGCGCGTCTACACGCACGGCGGCCGCACGCCGACCGGGCGCGACGCGATCGCCTGGGCGCGCGAGTGCGCCGAACGCGGCGCCGGCGAGATCCTGCTCACCAGCATCGACCGCGACGGCGGGCGCTCGGGCTACGACCTGCACCTGACGGTCGCCGTGGCCTCGACCGTCGAGGTGCCGGTCATCGCCTCGGGCGGGGCGGGCGACGCCGACCACATCGCCGCCGCGCTGCGTTCGGGCGCCGACGCGGCGCTGCTCGCCGGCGTGCTGCATGACGGCGTCACCACCGTGGACGCGCTCAAGCGCGAGCTGGCCGGCCGCGGCATCCCGGTGCGGCCGGCGGCGACCGGCGGCCCGCCGCCGAGGACGACGTGAGCGAGACCCCCGACGGCCTGATGGAGGCCGCCCTGGAGGTAGCGGGACGCGCGGGTGAGTTGGCCCACAAGTTCTACGGGCGCCGCATCCCGGTGGACGCCAAGGCCGACGGCTCGCCGGTCACCGAGGCCGACCGCGCCGCCGAGACCGTGGCGCGCGAGTACGTCGAGCGGCACTTCCCCTTGGACGGCATCCTGGGCGAGGAGCACGGGACCGTGCGGCCCGAGGCGCCGCGACGCTGGCTCATCGACCCGATCGACGGGACCAGGAGCTTCGTGCGCGGCGTGCCGCTCTGGGGCTCCCGTCTTCCCCGCGCTGGGCGAGCGCCTCGCCGCCGCCCCCGGGCGCGGCTGCTGGTGGAACGGGGCGCGCTGCTCGGTCTCCGCCGTGCCGCATCTCGCCCAGGCCACCGTGCTCGCCACCGACGAGCGGTTCCCCGACCGGGCGGCACGCCGGGAACGGTGGCTGCGGCTCGCCCAGGCCGCCGCCATGAACCGCAGCTGGGGCGACTGCTACGGCTACCTGCTGGTCGCCACCGGCCGGGCCGAGGTGATGGTGGACCCGGTCCTCTCGCCCTGGGACGCGGCACCGCTCGTGCCCATCATCGAGGAGGCGGGCGGCGTGTTCACCGATTGGGACGGCCGCCCCGGCTTCGCCGGTGGCAGTGCGATCGCCACCAATGCCGCGCTGGCCGGTGAGGCGCGGCGATTCCTCATCGACGAACCCAAGGAGTCACGCCCATGAGCGATACGACCGGGGCGCCGGCCGGCGGGCCCGCCGCCACCCTCGACCTCGACCGGCTGGACTTCGCCAAGGGCGGCGGTCTGGTGACGGTGGTGACGCAGGACGCGCGCACCGGCGCGCTGCTGATGGTCGCGCACGCCGATCGCGAGGCGCTCGAGCAGACGCTCGCCTCGGGCGAGATGCACTACCGCTCGCGCACGCGCGGGCTGTGGCACAAGGGCGAGACCAGCGGCAACATCCAGCGCGTGGTGGCCCTCGCCGCGGACTGCGACGGCGACGCCGTGCTCGCGCGCGTCGTGCCCGCGGGGCCGGCCTGCCACACCGGCGCCGTCTCGTGCTTCGGCGCCACGGCGCTCGTTCCCGAGACGCTCGCCGCCCTCGACGCCGTGATCGCGGCGCGGGCCGCGGAGGCGTCCGCCCCGGATGCCGGCGGCCCGCCGCCCAGCTACACGCGACGGCTGCTCACCGACCGCAACCTGCGCCTCAAGAAGCTGGGCGAGGAGGCGGCCGAGTTGGTCACCGCCTGCGCCGATCAGGACCGCGAGCGCGCCACCGAGGAGGCGGCCGATCTCGTCTATCACACGCTGGTGGCGCTGCGTGCCCTGGGCGTCGGGCTCGAGGAGATGAAGCGGGTGCTGGCCGCGCGCCGCCGGTGAGTCCCCTGTTCCCTGCCGCCTCGGGGCACGCGCAGGCGGCGCTCATCATCTTCGCGCTGACCTACCTCGTGCTGGGGTTCGGCTCGCTGCCGCCGCTGCGCATCGACCGGACCGGCGCGACGCTGATCGGCGCCACCGCCATGGTCGGCTTGGACGTGCTGACGCCGCATCAGGCGGCCGCGGCCATCGACTTCCACACGCTGGCGCTCCTCTTCGGCATGATGATCCTGGTCGCGCACCTCAGGCTGGCGGGCTTCTTCGCCTGGATCGACACGCGCCTGATGGGCTGAGCCCACGCGCCGCGGCGCATCCTGGTGCTCACCGTCTGGCTCTCCGGGGTCATCT